>NZ_JBHTST010000059.1:0-6553 GCF_042794995.1 Streptomyces sp. NPDC056503 | reverse complement strand
CGATTCAGCATTGGGAAGCACACTTTCCAGCAGCTGTGACAGGGGGCCACGCTTGCCGTTCTCGCTTGCGCACGTGCCTAGCAGCAGCGGTCAGAGTGAGCCGATCCAGCACGACAGGATGCCTGCGCAGGTCTGTGGCCCAGTCAGCATGAGCTTTCCCGTGCGGACGAGCGTGACGCCAGATCAACAGGGGCACGTGAAGGTTCGGTGCGGCGCCTCCGTGGGACCCTGGAGTCCCTACACAGAGATCAAGAGGAGGTCAGCGTGTCTGAGGCCAGCCCGCGTGGGACCTATCTGGTCATCGCCGAGGTGGTGCGTCAGAAGGTCAAGGAGGGCGTGGTTACTGATGCGCTGCCCTCCGAGGCATCCCTCATGCAGTCACATGCCGTGTCGCGAAACACGATCCGCCGCGCTCTCAGAGTCCTCGAAGCTGAGGGAACCCTTGAGTCCGTTCCTGGGATCGGGTGGCGGGTAGCGCGAGGCGGCGATCGGCGTTCATTGGCAGAGCGCATGGCCGGCGTGATCGTGGAAGATTCGCTCGCAGTTGGTGATACCTATCCGTCCGAAGCGAAGCTGTGCGAGCGCTTCCAAGCCTCTCGTACTGCTGTGCGCCGCGTGCTCGCGCAGATGGAAGGCAACGGCCTGCTCGCTACCGTCCACGGCAAGGGACGCACCGTACGCGCCCTCCCGGCCTCCACCCCCCAGTCGTAGCCTTAGCACCCATGGGGCTTACTGAGTGGGCATACTCGCTCTCCGAATCGCTGCTGTCCGAGCCGTTGCCGCGTCGCTGGGCACACTCCCTGGGGGTCGCCAAGCGGGCTCGGTCACTCAGCCCAATTCTTGGGGAGGACGCAGAGCTGCTGGAGACTGCGGCTGTGCTGCATGACATCGGCTACTCCCCCTCGCTCGCCACCAGCGGGTTTCACCCGCTTGACGGGGCCCGGTTCCTGCGGGACCAGGAAGGCGCCAACGAGCGAGTTGTACGGCTCGTTGCCCATCACTCCTGTGCACTCCTGGAAGCAGAGGAGCGAGGGCTTCGACAAGAGCTGGAGACCGAGTTCGCGCTGGAACGGCCGGAACTGGTGGACGCGCTCATCGTGTCCGACATGACGACGACACCAACCGGCGAGCACACGACGCCGGCAGCACGGCTAAACGAGATCGTGCAGCGATACGGCCCGGACACCATCGTGGGCCGGTTCATCCAGCGGGCGGCGCCGGAAATCCACGCGGCCAATGAGCGGGTGGAGCAGCGGATGGCCGCGGCCGGCGGCGCTCAGCCGATGTAGGGCTCCCTGCGCGTCTCGTCCAGGCCGTGTTGGATCCGGAGGAGCATGGAGGGGTGTACGTCGAGGTCATCGAGGTCCGCTGGGTCTACCCAGCGGACCTCCTTCGATTCACTGCTCGTGCGGAGGGTCCCGCCGATCGGCTTGGCTCGGAAGCAGACGGAGAACTGCTGGCGGACCTCGCCGTCGTCGTACGCGAGGACGTGCTCGGGGTCTGTGTAGAGCCCGACAACCCCCTCGACCTCGACCACGATGCCGGTCTCCTCCTCGACCTCGCGGACGGCGGTATCTCCGATCCGCTCACCGATGTCGTGGCCTCCACCCGGCAGTGCCCACAAGTCGTTGTCGGTCTTGTGGATGAGCAGGAGCCGCCCCTCGTCGTCGCGGACGACGACAGTCGTCGAAGGGACTACCGAGTTGGCTTTCGGGGCCTTCGGGTCGCGGAAGTAGTCGATCCGGGTCATGCGTCTGGACCTCCGAAGTCCGTCGGGGAGGCGATCGGTCTGGCGCTCTCCCAGACCCGTTCCACGCTCTCCGCGTAGGCGTCGAACAGCTCGCCGCCGGGGACGCGCTGAAGGTGCAGCACGGGCGCCATGTACGCGCCGACGCCGTACAGGTGCCCGTTGGCGAGCATGGCGTCATCGGACCGGTAGATGGAGTTGTAGAGCGTGGTTGAGTGGAGCCGGAACTCGACTCCAGGGAGCCCGAACAGCGGTGTGTAGTTGACCAGGGCGTTGCGAATCTTGCTGGCCATAGCGCCCCCGATCCCCTCGTCGGCTCCTCGTACGGCGACTGCGGCCGAGTCGGGGTCGCCGAGCATGAACCTGATCGGGAGGCCGTCGGCCGACTTCTCCTTCACCACCTGGTGGAAGGCGGCGTCCTCGGTGAGCCAGAAGCCCGAGTAGACCAGGACGTCGAAGTGGCGCCGAGCGCCGGCGTAGAGCTGGGGCCATAGCCGGTTCGGCACGACGGAGCGGTGCGGGTACAGCTGGACCAGCTCGGCGTTGCCCGCCTCCGTGACCTCGGCCGACGTCCGCTCCTCCGGCCAGAGGTAGGACACCTCCCGCTGGAGGAGTGATGCTGTCGCGTACTTGAAGCGGCGGTACGGCTGGCGCTTGGGGTCGTTGATCCAACGCTCCACTGTCTTGGCTGACACCCCAAGCCGTTCGGCCACCTCGTCCAGGGTCATGCCGCGCTCGATGATCGCGCCGCGTAAGCGTTCATTGGCCATGCCGTGCGCTCCCCCGGGTGGGACGACTTGGGACGACTTCACCGTAGCCAAGACGTCCTGGAGCCGTACATGCGCGGAGTCCAACGTCTGCCCTGATCGAGCCAATCTGGAGGCATCGAGCGGGGCGGACTCGCGGACACCAAAGACCCAAGGGACTTGACGGTGCGATTCCTTCTCCGCATGATGAGGAACAGGTAGTACATGTACCTTATCGGGCTTCGGCTCGGTGAACCGTGCTGCCCAGCGCCCGGAGAGGCCCGTGAAACGGCAGCGAAGGAAGCGTTTGTCCCGGTTGAGAACTGAACAGTGGATGCAGGCATCTGCGACAAGCCGTAGGCCCTGCCGCGCGAGCAGCAAGCACCTTCTCCCAGGCCGCCCTTGTGGGGCGGACAAGTGATCCGTACGTGCGGTGAGACAAGGGCAGAGATCGCCACCTATGCCACGCACCATGTCCGCCCCTTTGGAGGCCGGCGTGAAGCGATTAAGACCCTGGGCGCCCCTCCCGCTGGACCGGCGGAGTGGCCACGCCCACCGCGTCATCTGACTGCCGCAGTCGCTCGGCTGCGGCCGGTTGCCTCCCTCGCCCGTCCGGCCCCCGTTCGCGGGGCTGCCGTACGGGCGGGGTTGAGGGGAGCCGGAGATTCCTGGTTCTAACGGCGAGACCCCCCGGTGCTGGAACACCGGGGGGTCGGTTCGGGCCGTTCCTGTCTGAGAGGAACACACCCTATGAAGTCCATCGCTGCACTTCAGGCCGCTGTTACGGCCTCCCCGTCCGACGGCGAGCCGTCGAACACCGAGCTGGACGCGATCGAGCGGGAGATGCCGCTGATCGCGGCGGAGATCGACCTGCTGGACGTGGAGATCTGGATGCTGGACCGTCCGGCCACGGTGCTGGACGAGCGGCGGATCCGCCGGGCCCGTAACCGGGTCCTGGACGAGCGCTGCGCCCTGACGAACCGCGCCGGCCTGGCGCAGGCGGGCGGTGTCGCGTGAGCGGGGCGACGTTGAGGGTGCAGATGTCGTTGCGGTGCTGCGGGACGACGTATCCGGAGCGTGTTGAGGGGCCGTGCTGGCAGCTGTACGTGGCCACGCCCGGGCCGGTCGCCATGTGGCCGGTGTATGCGTGGCCGACGTCGCGGGAGGTCCCGCCCGTCGCCGAGCGGGAGGCCGTCCTTGGCCTGCTCGGCTACACGCTGGCCGAGGGCACCGAGTGGGTGTGGATCGAGGACACCGGTCCCGGGTACCACCCGCACCCGGTGCGCGTGGCACTGATCGCCGGTGCCCGGGTCGAGCCTCTGGCCGGGCGGGAGGTAGAGGGGTGACCGCCACCGGCAGGGAGCTGGGCACGCTCCAGAGGGTCGTTTTGGGGGCGGCGTTCGTGCCGATGCTGGCCACGGGCGGCGCCGGCGGGTTCGGCACCTACACCAACATCAAGGCCGCCTACGGCTCCGGCACCGCCGTCGGCGCCGTCGCGGCCGGCGAGGGCGCCACCGCCGTGCTCGCGATCGTCCTGCTCGGGCTGACGCTGCTGGGGCAGTCCTCGCCGAGGGTGATCCGGGCGGGGCTGTGGGCTCTTCCCGCAGCCGCCGCCGCGATGTCCGCCACGGCCGCCAAGACCCCCGGTGAGATGGTCATCTACGCCCTCACCCCCATGGGCATGACCGCCAGTGCGGAGGGGGCGGCGTTCCTGGCCCGGCGGATCGTGGTCTACCGCGACGGCCGCGACGCCGAGGCCGAGGCCCATGCCGCGAACCTGGTGCAGGCCCTGGCCTATCAGCGGGCCATGTCCGAGCGTCACCCCGACCCCAAGGTCCGCAAGAAGGCGGAACTGGAGTCGTGGAAGCTCGCCAAGAAGGTCGGGGCCGGGGATGTCGTCCTGGGTACCCGACTGGTCGATGCCCAGCGCGAGAAGGTCACCGACGGCGCACAGGCCGCCCTCGCCGCCATGTTCGGCGCGACCATCGTCGCCCCGGTCCTCACCGGACCGGTCGACTCTGAGGCGCCGCTGACGGTGGAGCTGGAGATCGACCGGTCTACCCGATCGATCCACCCCGCGAATGCGGAGGAATCGGAATGGACCGGTACGGAACGGTCTACCTCTGACCAGCCGCTTCCCGCTCTCGAACCCGCCCCCACCACCCCGGCACCGGTCGAGGAGGAAGAGCCCACCCCTCCCGCTTCGGTCGAGTCGACCGGTCGAGCGGCCATGCGGGTGGTCGCGGCCGAGCGGTCGACCCGGTCCGAGCGGGTCACCCGCCGTGTCCCGGACGCGGCCAAGGCGCCGGTGCCGCGCCGCACACGGGACGAACTCCTCTCAGAGGCTCGGCAGTTGACGGAGTCGTGGCCGGTGGAGAGCTTGACGGCCGATCGGATCCGGCGGGCGGTTCGCACGTCGCCGGAGAAGGGCCGTTGGCTGCGCGAGACCTTGCGCGCCGAACGAGGTGAGACCGCGTGAATGGCCCTGAGGAGACTTCCGTGTTCGCGACCGTGTTCGTGCTGCTCTACCTCGGTCACCTGCTGGCCGACTACCCGTTCCAGACCGACCACCAGGCCGCCCACAAGGCCGACCCGGGCGTGGTCGGGTGGCGGGCGAACCTCGACCACGCCGGCACCCATGTGGCCACCTGCGCCTTCGCGCTGCTGACCGGCATGGTCGCGCTGGACCTGTCCATCAGCACGGGAGCCGCATTCGCTGCCCTTGCGTGGATCGGCGGCACGCATGCGTTCATCGACCGCCGGTGGCCTGTGCGCTGGTGGATGACCCGCATGCGGCAGACGTCCTGGGCCGAGCACGGTGGCGCCGCGCACGTCGACCAGACCGCCCACATCCTCGCCCTCGCCCTGGCCGCGCTCGCGCTCGCGGTCTGACGACTGCCTGTCCATACCCGGCCTGCCGGGGAGCTGGGACAGCCCCGCATCCACAGACCAGAAGGACACCCCATGGCGACGTTCAACTTCGCTGGCTTCTCCATCGACACCTCCACCGCCACCGGCGAGGAGATCGCGACGGCCCTTCAGGACGCCGGGGTCACCGTGAACGGCTCGATCGTCGCCGGCAGCACCTTCGGCGTCAGCGGTGGAACCCACCACGGCGACGTCCACGGCGACGAGCGCAAGAGCGAGTAACCACCCCGCCTTCCTGCTTCGAACTTCCCGCCTGACCTGGGAGAACCTCGTGTCGAACCTTCCCGAGCCCGCCCCGGTCGTCCGCCTCCCGGACGGCACCTACACCTACGCCGACCAGCTCCCCGCCCCCGTCCAGCCCGGCCCGGTGCCGCAGGTCATCCAGCACATCCACCACGCCCCGCCCGACCGGACCGTTCAGCGGATCGCGCTCGGCTCCGGCATTGGCGCCGGCACGGTCGCCGCCGGGGTCTACTTCGGCCCGCTCCTCGTCGGCGCCCTCACGGCGATTGCCGCGAACCTGGCGCTGCTCGCGTTCCTCGCGGCCGTCATGGCCTGGGGCGT
Organism: Streptomyces sp. NPDC056503; assembly: GCF_042794995.1. NCBI lineage: Bacteria > Bacillati > Actinomycetota > Actinomycetes > Kitasatosporales > Streptomycetaceae > Streptomyces > Streptomyces sp. NPDC056503. The sequence goes on along the minus strand of NZ_JBHTST010000059.1, from coordinate 568 downwards.
TGTCACCGTCGTGAAGTCGGTCGGCGGCCAGGACGGCGCGAACGCCGTGAAGAACGTCGGCAAGGCCCGCAAGTCCCTGCGTCGCCGCTGACGGCTGCCCGCCCACCCCCGACCGCGCTGGTCGGGGGTGGAAGGGGAGCCGGGACAGTCCCGTGCCCACCCGATCGAGGAGCCGTTCATGGCCCGCCGCTTCTTCGACTTCAACCACTGCCCCCGGTGCATGCGCTCCGTGCCCAAGCCCAACCCCCGCGTCTGCCCCTACCCCCGGTGCGGGATGCCCCTCAACCCCTACGCCCGCCGCTAACCCACCACCCGGAGGAACCCCATGAGCGCCCAGCCGAACACCGACTACGACCCTGATCACCCGCCGCTCACCCCCGGCGAGAAGGCGAAGTTCGCCTGGCTGATCGCCCGCATGTGCAAGCGCGGCATCGCCGGCGAGAACGTCTACCAGGAAGACCTGAAGAAGAAGGTGTCGGCGTACGGACTTTTCTCCCCAGTTGCGTACGGATGAACGTCCCCAGCTTTGGTCGCGGGTTGCGGCAGTGCGGCAGAGGATCTCGGTTGA
>NZ_JBHTST010000058.1:0-44384 GCF_042794995.1 Streptomyces sp. NPDC056503 | reverse complement strand
CCACCTGCCGTCCGGTCCCGCCCCCCGCCCGCCCGACGTCGGCGGGCCGCCGCTCCGACGCGGCCTCGGCCTGACGCCCTGTGAGACGCACGGCGGACTGCCGGGGTTTCCGAGGTGTTGTGCGGCATTTGCTCACTTATGGTGGGGCGGTGGCCACCGATCATGACGCGACCGCCCCCTCCGAAGCCCCGGTACGAATCCTGCTGCCGCAGGTGCTGCCCGCCCTCGTGGTGGGCGTCGGATCGGCCCTGCTGTTCCTCGGCGTCAGCAAGCTCGCCGAGGAGCTCCAGTCGGTGCTCTGGGAGACCGTGCCCGACGCCCTCGACATCGGCCGCTACTCCTCCCTGTGGATGATCATCGTCCTGACGGCCACCGGTATCGCCGTCGGGCTGGTGATCTGGAAGGTGCCCGGCCACGCCGGGCCCGACCCGGCCTCCGAAGGGCTCGGCGGACCGCCGCTGGCGCCCGGCGTGGTGCCGGGGCTCCTCCTCGCCAGCACCCTCGCCCTCGCGGGCGGCGTCAGCCTCGGCCCCGAACAGCCGACGATCGCCTCCGCGATCGCCCTCACCGTCTGGCTGGGACTGCGGTCCCGGCCGAACGTGCCCGGCGCCTTCTGGGTCTCCCTCGCCACCGCCGGCACCTTCGGCGCCCTCTTCGGCACGCCCGTCGCCGCCGCCCTCGTCCTCTCCGAGGCACTCGTCGGCCGCCCCGGCCAGGGCTCGCTCTGGGACCGGCTCTTCGCGCCGCTCGTCGCCGCCGGCGCCGGCGCGATGACCACCCAGCTCCTCTCCTCCCCCAGCTTCGACATGGGCCTCCCGCCGCTGACCGACCCCGGCTGGGAGGACCTCCTCGCCGCCCTCGTCGTCGCCACCCTCGGCGCCCTCTTCGGCCTGCTCGGCTGCTGGGCCTTCCCCTATCTCCACCAGGCCTTCGGCCGGCTGCGCCACCCGATGGTGATGCTGCCCGCCGGCGGCCTGATCCTGGGCCTGCTGGGCGCCCTGGGCGGCCACCTGACCCTCTTCAAGGGCCTCCACGAGACCGAGGAGCTCGTCGCCTCCATCGGGACGTACTCCTCCGGCGAGCTGACCAGAATGGCCGTCGTGAAGCTCGCCGCGCTGCTGATCGCCGCCGCCTGCGGCTTCCGCGGCGGCCGGGTCTTCCCCGCGGTCTTCATCGGCGCCGCCTTCGGCCTCGTCGCCCAGGCCCTCGTCCCGGAGATCCACCCGGCGGTCGCCGTCTCCTCCGCGGTCCTCGGCGTCCTCCTCGCCACCACCCGGCAGGGATGGGTGAGCCTCTTCGTCGCCGCCGTCCTCGCCGCCTCCCCCGCCATGGTGTCCCTCCTCTGCCTGGCCACCCTGCCCGCCTGGCTGGTCGTCACCGGCCGTCCGCAGCTCGAACTCGACCACCAGGGCCGCGCCCTGCGCTGACCCGCCCGCCCCACCGCGACACGCCGCGGTCCGCCGCGGCCCGCCCCAGAAGGAGCTCCCGATGGCCCCCCTCCACAAGGGATCCGACGACACCGACAGCAAGCACTTCCGCCGGCTCGCCCTCAACCCCTTCTACGGCGAGGCCGACCCCGTCGGCGGGATGACCGAGGCCCCGCCCCGCCACCGGATGCCCGAGCGGCCGCTGGCGCCGTCCAGCGCCTACCAGCTGGTCCACGACGAGCTGATGCTGGACGGGAACTCCCGGCTCAACCTCGCCACCTTCGTCACCACCTGGATGGAGCCCCAGGCCGGTGTCCTCATGGCCGAGTGCCGCGACAAGAACATGATCGACAAGGACGAGTACCCGCGCACCGCAGAGCTCGAACGGCGCTGCGTCGCCATGCTCGCCGACCTCTGGCACGCCCCCGACCCGACCGCCGCCGTCGGCTGCTCCACCACCGGCTCCAGCGAGGCCTGCATGCTCGCCGGCATGGCGCTCAAGCGCCGCTGGGCCAAGCGGAACGCCGACCGCTATCCGGCGACCGCCCGCCCCAACCTGGTGATGGGGGTCAACGTGCAGGTCTGCTGGGAGAAGTTCTGCGAATTCTGGGAGGTCGAGGCCCGCCTCGTCCCCATGGAGGGCGACCGCTACCACCTCGACGCCGCCTCCGCCGCCGCCCTGTGCGACGAGAACACCATCGGCGTCGTCGCCGTCCTCGGCTCCACCTTCGACGGCTCCTACGAACCCGTCGCCGAGATCTGCGCCGCCCTCGACGAGCTCCAGACCCGCACCGGCCTCGACATCCCCGTCCACGTCGACGGCGCCTCCGGCGCCATGGTCGCCCCCTTCCTCGACGAGGACCTGGTCTGGGACTTCCGCCTCCCCCGCGTCTCCTCGATCAACACCTCCGGCCACAAGTACGGACTCGTCTACCCCGGCGTCGGCTGGGCCCTCTGGCGCGGCACCGAGGAGCTCCCCGAGGAACTGGTCTTCCGGGTCAACTACCTCGGCGGCGACATGCCGACCTTCGCCCTCAACTTCTCCCGCCCCGGAGCCCAGGTCGTCGCGCAGTACTACACCTTCCTCCGGCTGGGCCGGGAGGGCTACCGGGCCGTCCAGCAGACCAGCCGGGACGTCGCCCGGGGCCTCGCCGAACGCATCGAGGCCATGGGCGACTTCCGCCTCCTCACCCGCGGCGACCAACTGCCCGTCTTCGCCTTCACCACCGCCCCCGACGTCACCTCCTTCGACGTCTTCGACGTCTCCCGCCGGCTCCGCGAGCTCGGCTGGCTCGTCCCCGCCTACACCTTCCCCGCCCACCGCGAGGACCTGTCCGTGCTGCGGATCGTCTGCCGCAACGGCTTCTCCGCCGACCTCGCGAGCCTCCTCGTCGAGGACCTGCACCGCCTCCTGCCCGAACTCCGCAGCCAGCCCCGCCCCTTCACCCACGACAAGGGCGCCGCGACCGCCTTCCACCACTAGGAGGCGCCCACGGAGGCGTCCTCCCCGCACGCGAGGGGGAACTCCGTCCAGCGGACCCCGTCCCTCGTCAGCTCGTACCGGCACCGCGAGCGCTCCCGCAGCAGCCCGGCCGGGGTCCGGCGGACGTACGCGCCGCCGTCGTCCAGCTCCCGGAAGGTCCGGCCGCCGTCCAGGCTCACCTGACCGGACCGCTGGGTGGCGATCTCCACCCGGCCGCCCGGCCCCGGCACCGGCAGCCCCTCCAGCGAGCGCGGCTCCCGCTCCGCGCCCGTGGTCCACATCCGCTGCCAGGTCCTGCCCCCGTCCAGGGAGCGGTGGAGCGCCCGCAGCGGGTTCTTCACCGGCTCGCCGCCCCTCAGCTCGCCCATCTCCGCCGCGTACACCGCGTCCGGGCCGACCACGACCCGCGTGTACCAGGGCGGGGCGTCGGTCGGGCTCGGCAGCCGGCTCACGGACCAGCTCCGGCCCGCGTCCCGGGAGACCGCGACCACCGGCCGCCCCGTCCCCGGCTCCACGCCCGACACCCACCAGGACCCGTCGGGCTCCGCCGTCCCCGCCGGCCGGGGACGCGCGCCCACCGCCGGCTGCGCCACCAGCTCACGCCGCCGCCCGTCCCGCGGCGAGACCACGACCAGCCGCTCCAGGGCGCACCGCTCCGCCGGAGCACCCGGGTCCCCGACGCACTCGGTGGTGAGCGCCGCGCCCGCGGGTATGTCCGGGGTCCGGCCGGCGGGCCGCTGGTCGACGGACCGCCAACTCCGTCCGCCGTCGCCGGTGAACCAGCCCCGCCGCGGCTCCTCCCCGCCGCCGTCCTCGATCAGCGCGCGCCCCGGGCCGAGGACCAGCAGCCGCGCCGACACCCCTGCCGTGCCCCGCAGTTCGGGCAGCGGCGAGGCGCCCGGCCGCCACCGCTCCGCGCCCCGGTCGAGCACCGCCACCCGCTGCCGGCAGAAGCCGTTCGCCGGCTCGGCCGGGTCGCTCACGCACTCCGCGAGCAGCGCGAAGCCGCTGCCGTCGGCGGCGAGGTCCACACCGGCCGCCCAGCCGGGCAGCTCCGCGCCGTCCCCGATCCGGGGCGGGAGGCCGAACACCCCGCCGTCGGCGGGCCGTTCACCACCCCGGGCGGTCTCCGGGCCGCCGGTGCAGGCGACCAGCAGCCAGGCCAGCAGCAGTGCCACGAGCGCGCGGAGCGGAGCCGGCGCCCGGGAAACGGGAACGCGCATCGGACTTCCCCCTGTCCCTCGGGCGGTTCGCGGTGAACCGTCTGCTTCTGGTACACCGCTCACCGCCTTCGGGTTCCCACCCGGGCGTCACTTTCTTCCCGGCCCGGGCAGGGCCCGCGACAGGCCCCCGGCAGGCCCTCACCGAGGGGGCCGGTTCCCGTTCAGCTCCCGAGGCGCCGGAACCTCCGTACCGCCAGCGGGAAGAACACCGCGAGCAGCGCCAGCGGCCACAGCACCGCCGCCGTCACCCACCCCGGCTCGCCGCCCGGGTTGCCGAACAGCTCCCGGACCGCCGTCGCGGTCGCCGACATCGGGTTCCACTCCACGGCGGCGCCCAGCCAGCCCGGCATCGAGTCCGGCGACGCGAAGGCGTTGGAGAGGAAGCCGACCGGCCAGACCAGGATCTGCACGGCCTGGACCAGCTCGGGCCGCCCCGCCACCAGGGCCAGGTAAATCCCGATCCACAGCATCGCGAAGCGCAGCAGCAGGAGCAGCCCCAGCGCCCCCGCGAAGGCGGCGGGTCCGCCCCGGGCGCTCCAGCCCATCGCGTACCCGACCCCGACCATCACGAGGAGTCCGGCCGCCGACTGGAGCATGTCCGCCGCCGCCCGCCCGACGAGCACCGCCCCGTCGGCCATGGGCATGGAGCGGAAGCGGTCGACGACCCCCTTGTCCAGGTCGCGGGTGACCGCCGTCATCGTCCCTTCGAGCCCGAACACCATGGTCAGCGTGAGCATCCCGGGCACCAGGAAGTCGACGTACTCCCCCTGCACCGCCCGGCCGCCGCCGACCAGGTAGCCGAACATCAGCAGCATCATCACCGGGAAGACCAGCCCGACGAGCACCGCCACCGGCTGCCGCGCCCAGTGGGCCAGCTCGCGCCGGGTCATCGTCCAGCAGTCGCCCAGCGCGTACGCGACGCTCATGCCGCCACCTCCCGCTCCTCCACGGAGCCCCGCCCCGCGGCGGTCCCGGCTTCCCGCCGGGCGGCGGCGCCCTCGCCGGTCAGCCGCAGGAACGCCTCGTCCAGCGTCGGGCGCCGCAACGCCACGTCCTCCGCCTCGATCCCGGCCGCCTCCAGGGCCCGCACGACCTCGGCGAGCGAGGCCATCCGGTCCCGCACGGGGGCGCTGACCAGCCTCCGGTCCCGGTCGACGTCGGTCTCGCCGGGCCCGAAGGGCAGCACCCGCACGGCCTCGTCGAGGCGGGCGGCCTCCCGGACGACCACGTCGATCCGGTCCCGGCCCGCCCGCGACTTCAGCTCCCCGGGGGTGCCCTCGGCGACCACCCGGCCGCCGTCGACCACCGAGATCCGGTCGGCCAGCCGGTCCGCCTCCTCCAGGTACTGCGTGGTCAGGAGCACCGTCGTCCCTCCGTCGACCAGGGAGCGCACCGCCTCCCACACCTCGCCGCGTCCGCGCGGGTCGAGCCCGGTCGTCGGTTCGTCGAGGAAGAGCACCTCCGGTTCGGTGATCAGCGAGGCGGCGAGGTCGAGCCTCCGCCGCATGCCGCCGCTGTACCGCCGGACCGGCTTGCGGCCGGTGTCGCCGAGCCCGAACCGCTCCAGGAGCTCGTCGGCGCGGAGGCCCGCGCCCCGGGCGCCGAGGTGGAAGAGCCGGCCGAACATCTCCAGGTTCTGCCGCCCGCTCAGCTCCTCGTCGAGCGCGGCGTGCTGCCCGAGCAGTCCGATCCGGCGCCGGACCAGGGCGGCCTCCTTCCGTACGTCGTGCCCGGCGACCCGCACCAGGCCCTCGTCGTACCGCAGCAGGGTCGCCAGCACCCGCACCGTCGTGGTCTTGCCGGCCCCGTTGGGGCCGAGCAGACCGTGGACCGTGCCGCGCCGGACGGCCAGGTCGAGGCCGTCGAGCGCCCGCTTGTCCCCGTACCGCTTGCGCGCGCCCTCCATGAGGATCGCGTCGCCACCCATAGCCATCCGTTTCCTCCCGCTATTGCCCTAGTCAAATTTGACCAGCAATCCGGCGGAGAGGGTATGCCCGCCTTCCAGGCTAGTCAAACTTGATTAATCCTCGCGGCCTTCATCGCGGTCGCCACCGCCGTCGCCGCCATCCTCGCCCTCCCCGTCATCCCCGTCATCGGCGCCCGCGCCGCCGCCGTCGGTCGCGTACGGGTTCTCCTGGCCCTCCGCGAGGACGCCCACGAACGGCTCGCCCTCCCCCGCGAAGGTGTACGCACCGGCCTCGATCCGCTCGATCAGCCCGAGCGTCCACTCCCGGCCCGCGTCCGCCGAACGCACCCAGAGGTGCATGATCTCGCCGATGTGCCCGAGCTGCGCCGGACCGCCCTCCGGGGTGTAGTACTCCGTCACCGAGGCCCGCCAGGCGTCCAGCCCCCGCAGCCGCTCGCGCAGCAGCTCCACCGCCTCCGCCCTCGGCAGGTCGACGACGAAGCCGACCGCCGCCGACAGGACGTCCATCTGCTGGTCGTAGGTGGCCAGCGCCTCCCGCAGCAGCCGGAGGTACTCGGCCCGGCCCTCCTCGGTGATCTCGTACTCGACCCTGGGCGGACCGCCCACCGTGCTCGGCGCGCTCTCCTCGGCGCGCAGCAGTCCCTGCTTCGCCATCTGCTTGAGCGCGTGGTAGATCGAGCCCGGCTTGGCGTTGGACCACTCGTGCGCGCCCCAGTACTCCAGGTCGTTGCGCACCTGGTAGCCGTGGGCGCGGCCGTGCTGCTTCACCGCGCCCAGGACGAGAAGGCGGATCGCCGACATCCCCACGTACCTCTCTGGTCGATTCCGACCAGACTAGGCGGGCCGGGACCCCGCGGTCCCCCGGTCAGGCCCCGGTGGACCGCCCGCCCTCCTCCGCGATCAGCTGGAAGGAGCCCTTGCCGTCCAGAGACTCGCGGATCACGTCCGCGTGCCCGGCGTGCCGACCCATCTCCTGCACCAGGTGCAGCAGCATCCAGCGGACCGACACCCGTCCGTCCTCGGGGAACCAGGGCGCGCGGGGCAGCGGGAAGGTGTCGTCCAGGCTCGGCGCCGTACGGACGAACTCCTCGGTCTCCTTCGCCACGCCGTCCCAGAAGGCGAGGACCTCCGGGATCGCCTCGCCGTCGACGAGGCGGAAGGCCTCGCCCCAGGTCTCCTGGGTCCGCTGCCTCTCGTTCTCCCGCTCCTGCGCGAGGCGGAGCCAGTTCAGCTCGACCTCGGCCACGTGCTTGACCAGCCCGGAGAGGCTCAGCTCGCTGGCGCTGGGCCGGCTCGCCGCCTGCTCCTCGGTGAGACCGAGGAGGGCGCGGCGGAGCGCGGCGCGCTGGGCCTCCACGAAGTTGAGGAACGCGCCGCGCTCGTCACCGAGGGCCTCCGCGGGAACAAGAGCCACCATGATGTCCGCCTTCCGTCCACTGCTTTCCGGTGTGCGCCGGAGCTTTCCCGGCACGACGGACACGCTACGGCGGAAGTAGGACAGTTCCCGTCCTAGAAGGCCTAGAAGACCTAGAAGACCTGGAAGACCTGGAGGGCCTGGAGGACTCGGAGGACCCGCGAAGACCCGGAGGACCTAGAAGGGGAACTCGCTGCGACCGTGCTGGATGGAGATCCACTTCTGGGTGGTGAAGGCCTCCACCATCGCGTCGCCGTTGAGGCGGCCGATGCCCGAGTGCTTCTCGCCGCCGAAGGGGACGATCGGCTCGTCGTGCACGGTGCCGTCGTTGATGTGGATCATGCCGGTGTGGATGCGCTTGGCGACCCGCACGCCCCGCTCCACGTCGGCGGTGTGGACCGCGCCGCTGAGCCCGTACGGGGTGCCGTTGGCGATCCGCACGGCCTCGTCCTCGCCGTCGAAGGGGAGGATCAGGGCCACCGGGCCGAAGATCTCCTGGGAGAGGACGGGGGCGTCGGCGGGGATGTCGGTCAGCACCGACGGGGAGACGAGGTTGCCCTCGACACCGCCGCGCAGCAGCGCGGTGGCGCCGGCCGCGACGGCCTGCTCGACGGCCCCGGAGACCGACTCGGCCTGCTGGGAGTTGATGAGGGGGCCGATGTGGGTGGCGGGGTCGGCCGGGTCGCCGACGCGCAGGGTCTTCACCTTCGCCACGAACTTCTCGGTGAACTCGGCCTCCACGCGCCGGTCGACGAGGACGCGGTTGGCGGCCATGCAGACCTGGCCCTGGTGCACGAAGCGGCTGAAGACGGCGGCGTCGACGGCGTAGTCGAGGTCGGCGTCGTCGAGGACGATCAGGGCGCTGTTGCCGCCGAGTTCGAGGACGGCGTGCTTGAAGTTCTGGGCACAGACCGTGGCCACGTGGCGGCCGACCCTGTCGGAGCCGGTGAAGGAGATGACCTTCGGGACCGGGTGGGTGAGCAGCGCGTCGCCGATCTCGGCGATGTCGGTGACGACGACGTTGAGCAGGCCGGCCGGGAGGCCCGCCTCCTCCAGGATCCTCGCGACCAGGGTGCCGCCGCAGATCGGCGTGTTCTGGTGCGGCTTGAGGACGACGGCGTTACCGAGCGCGAGCGCGGGGGCGACCGACTTGAGGGAGAGCAGGAAGGGGAAGTTGAAGGGCGAGATGACGCCGACGACGCCGACCGGGAGGCGGTAGACGCGGTTCTCCTTGCCGTCGACCGGGGAGGGCAGGATGCGGCCCTCGGGCCGCAGCGCCAGCTGGACCGCCTCGCGCAGGAACTCCTTGGCGAGGTGCAGCTCGAAGGCGGCCTTGAGGTGGGTGCCGCCCAGCTCCGCGACGATCGTCTCGGCTATCTCGGTCTCGCGGTCCTCGACGATCCGCAGGGCGCGCTCGAAGACCAGCCGGCGGGTGTACGGGTTGGTCTCGGCCCAGGCGGCCTGCGCGCGCTCGGCGGCCCGGTAGGCACGGTCCACCTCCTCGACGGTGGCCACCGTGATCGAGGCGAGCTTCTCCCCGGTGTACGGGTTGAAGTCGATGATGTCCCAGGAGCCGCTGCCCGGCTTCCACTCGCCGTCGATGAACTGGTGGGCCAGGTCGGTGAAGTGCGACATGGACGGAGAACCCCTCTGCCGGCTGCCGGTCGCCCGGGCGCGCGCGGGCGTCCGGTCGCCGGGGCTACTGATGCGCCGTCATCGTACTGATGTCTCAGGAGAGTTGGAGGAGTCCACGGAGAAGATCACGGGTTTCGGCCGGATCCGGACTGTCCTTCGCCAGCTTCTCCATCACCGTGGCGTACTGGGCGACCTCCTCGCGCTTGTCGAGGTAGAGGGCGCCGGTGAGCTGTTCCAGGTAGACGACGTCGGAGAGGTCGGACTCGGGGAAGCTGAGCATGGTGAAGGCGCCGCTCTCGCCGGCGTGCCCGCCGAAGCTGAAGGGCATCACCTGGAGGGTGACCCCGGGGTGCTCGGACACCTCGATGAGGTGCTTCAGCTGCCCCCGCATGATGCTCCGGTCGCCGTACGGACGGCGGAGCGCGGCCTCGTCGAGGACGACGTGGAAGTGCGGGGCGGACTCGGAGACCAGGACCTTCTGGCGTTCGAGGCGGAGGGCGATCCGGCGGTCGATCTCGGCCTGCGTGGCGCCGGGCATGCCCCGGGAGACGACCGCGTGGGCGTACGCCTCGGTCTGCAACAGGCCGTGCACGAACTGCACTTCGTAGACGCGGATGAGGGAGGCGGCCGCTTCGAGGCCGATGTACGTCTGAAACCAGCCCGGCAGGACGTCGCCGAAACTGTGCCACCAGCCGGCGAGGTTGGCCTCGCGGGCGAGACCCAGGAGCGCGCCGCGCTCGGTCTCCTCGGTGACTCCGTAGAGAGTGAGCAGATCCTCTATGTCCCTGGCCTTGAAGCTCACCCTTCCCAACTCCATGCGGCTGATCTTGGATTCGGAGGCGCGGATCGAGTAGCCGGCGGCCTCGCGGGTGATGCCCCTCGATTCGCGCAGACGCCTCAGTTGGGAGCCCAGCAGGATCCGCCGGACGACGCTCCCGCCCGCTCCGTTCATTTCGCCTGCGGTCACGGCTCCAGCCTTCCCTTCACGGTGACGAGCCCCCGTCGAGCCCCGGATTCTGCCACCAAACGCTTCAGCGCGTACACATCCGATTACGGAAGGGGACGCGAAGGGTCTGCTTCCGGACGGGAACAGGACACGCCACGGTCAAGAAGATTTCCACAGATTCACCACAGGGTCGGACAGGTCCGGCACCTGCCCGCGCGTGCACGTGCATCTGCCCTTGCATCCAGTCGGCGCATTCGGAACCATGGACCCCGCGCAGCCGCGTACTCATTCGCGTTGTCGTGTTGTTGCACCGTTTCGCACCGTTGTCGCACCACCGCCGCGATTCCCGGGAGTGCCTCGCATGGGGACGAATGGATCGACCGTGCTCGAGCCTTTACGGCAGGGTCTCCCGCCGATCGATCCCGGCGCCGTCTCCACCTCCGCCTCCTGCGCCCTGCCCGCCCGGTACGAAGCCGTGCGCGGGGCCCGGAAGTTCACCAGCGCCACGCTGGACAGCTGGGACCTCGGCGACCGCTTCGACGACGTGGCCCTCGTGGTCTCCGAACTCGTCACCAACGCCCTGCGGCACGCCGTCCCGGACGGCGGCTGTCCCGACGACCCGCAGGGCCCGCCGGTGCGGCTGCACCTGATGCGCTGGGCCTCCCGCCTGGTGTGCGCGGTGCGCGACCCCAGCCGGCAGAGCCCGGAGACGCGCGGCGGCGAGGAGGACTTCTCGGCCGAGTCGGGCCGGGGCCTGTTCCTCGTCGAGTCGTTCAGCGACAGCTGGGGCTGGCATCCGCTCGCCGGGACCTTGCAGGGCAAGGTCGTGTGGGCGTTGTTCCGGGTCGGCCCGGAGGAATAGAAGAAGTGTACGGAAAAAGGCCCTGGCGATCACCGCCGGGGCCTTTCCGCCGCCCCTGCGCCGACGCTTCGGACGAGAGGGTCCGCGCCGGACGGGACAGGCCGCGCCGGGCGGGAGAAACCGCTTCGGACGAGAGGGACCGCCTCAGACGAGGTGGTCGAACTCCCCGTCCTTGACACCCAGCAGGAGCGCCTCGATCTCGGCCGGCGTGTAGACGAGCGCCGGGCCGTCGGGGTGGCGGGAATTGCGCACGGCAACGTTTCCCCCCGGCAGTTTGGCGAACTCGACGCACGATCCCTGGGAGTTGCTGTGCCTGCTCTTCTGCCACACGACGCCCCGCAGCTCCGTCGCCGCCATGCCGTTGTACGCGTGGTGCGCGTGATGCACTGGTAGCTCCCCGAGTTGCTTGGTACAGGTGTCAACTTCCCCGGATCATAGCTGCGTTCATATGCCGATGCATGAGCAGATGCACGTGCACGAGGCGTGGCGTAGTCGCTACGCCACTCAGCGTGTGACGGGCCGGGACGGACGGCATGCCGGGGCCGGACGCGCACGGGAACGCCCCCGCGATCTTCCCATCCGGGTGGACGGGAACGCGGGGGCGGTGGTTCCCGACGCCGGTCAGAAGGGCGGGAGGTCGAAGAGGAGACGGCCCGCGCGGTCGTACAGGCGGGGCCCCACGGCGTCCGCGTCGGGGGCGACGGCGTACCAGACGCCCCAGCCGGGCCTGCCCGGCAGCTGGAGGAGCGTGGCGACGGTGGTCCGCCCCTCGGCGTCCACGAGCTCGACCCGGCCGGCGTCGTCCGTGCCGTAGTAGAGGCCGGAGTGGAAGGTGCCCTCGCCCTGGTGGCTGAGGGCGGGCCGGGTCCGGTCGATGTTGCCGTCGACGACGCTGCGGAACTGTTCGAGCCCGTCCTCCCCGCCCTGCCAGTGCTTCCCCCGGGCCGTGAGCCACACCATCCACCCGGGCGCGGCCCGCACCCGCTCCCCCGCCGCGACGGTCCGTACGGGGGCGGGCACCTCGTCCACGTGGCGCGAGGCAGGCGGAACGGACGGCACCGTCGGGGCGGAGGCGCCGGTGGGGGCGGAGGCGGGGTCGGTGGCGGAGGCGGAGGACACGACCGGCGGCGCGGCGAGCCCGGCGGCGGGGTGCGGGTCGCGGACCAGGGCCGTACCGGCGGCGACGGCGGCCGAGACGCCGAGGACGGCGAGGACGGAGAGGGCGACGGTACGGCGCCGGCGGCGCGCGCGGCCCGCCCGGACGACCGCCGCGACGGGCGCGGGTCCCGGGGTCACGTCGTGGGCGGCGCGGGCGAACTCGGCGCGGAGCAGGTCGTCCCACGCGCCGGCGGCGTCGGGCCCGGCGTCGGGTGCGGGGGTCATGGGCGGGCTCCGTAGGGGGTGCGGAGGGACGGGCCGGCCAGCGGCGGAGGACCGGAGGCCAGCCGGGGGTGGGCGCGGAGCGCGGCGAGGCCGCGCCGGGCGTGGGTCTTCACCGTGCCGATCGAGCACTGGAGGACCTCGGCGATCTCCTGCTCCGTCAGGTCGTCCCAGTACCGCAGGACCATCACGGTGCGCTGGCGGGCGCTCAGGTCGGCTAACGCCTCCAGGAGCACGGTCCGTTCCTCGACGTGCTCGGCATGACCGGCGTCCCGGTGCCGGGCGGACTCCGGCAGCACCGGGACGAGCAGATGGGCGACCCGGCGGCGGCGGAGACGGCTGAGGTTGTTGTTGACGAGGGCGCGGCGCACGTAGAGGTCGACGCCGTCGCGCGGCACCTTGCGCCAGCGGCCGTACACCTTGGCGAGGGTCGTCTGCACCAGGTCCTCGGCCTCGTGGAAGTCACCGGTGAGCAGCTGGGCCGTGCGGACGAGCCGGGGCCAGGCCGCGGTGGCGAACGCGGCGAAGTCGGCGTCCGTCTGGGGTGCTGGTGGGTGCGTCACGGTGGCGGACCTCGCGTTCGGGAGGTGGTGCGGCGGGGCCCGCCCCGTGCCGGGCCCCGCCGAGCGTGGTGGACGGTCCGTCAGAAGTCCATCGCGGGCAGCTCGACGAGGAGCCGCCCGTCCCGGGCGTGGAAGGCGACGGAGACGTCACGGTCGGACGGCGCGGTGTGCGCGTACCAGACGCCCCAGCCCGGGCGGCCGGGCAGCTGGAGCAGGGTCGCGCGGGTGACCCGGCCCTCGGCGTCCGTCACGTCGACCCGCCCGGGGGCCACCGGACCGCCGTAGACGCCCGAGTGGAAGGTGCCCTCGCCCTGGTGGCTGAGGGCGGGCCGGGTCAGGTCCAGGTTCCCGTCGACGACGCTGCGGAACTGCTCGAAGCCGTCCGGCCCGGTCCAGTGCTTGCCCTCGCGGGTGAGCCAGAGGGTGTAGCCGCCGCCGGCGTCGACGTGCCGGCCGGGACGGACGGTACGGACGGCGGGGGAGGCAGCCGTGGAGGGGGTGGACGCGGAGGGGGCGGACGCGGAGGGGGCGGACGCGGAGGGGGCGGACGCGGAGGGGGCGGACGCGGCGATCGTGGCCGCAGCGGAGGAGGAGGTCGTGGTGGACGCGGAGACGGTGGCGGGTGCGGCGGTGGCGGGCGCGGCGGTGGCCGGGGCTGCGAGGGCGGCGGCGGCCACGGCGGCCGCCACGGCGGCGCCCGCGGCGAGCAGGTACTTCTTCATGGGACGGCTCCTGGTTCGGCGGACGGTCTTCCACCCTTCTCAACTCCGTCCGCACCGAACCCGGATGACACCCCGTCGGAAGATTTTCCGGCTCAGGCCTCGGCGAGCGCCGCCGACAGTTCGTCCAGGGCGGCCAGGAGCAGCCGGGCCGCCTTCCGCAGCAGCGGGTCGGTGACCTCGGTGTCCCAGGCGGCGACGGTCTCGCGGAGGTCGTCCCAGACGGGGACCTTGCGCTCGCGGACCGCCTTCGCGCCGCGTTCGGTCGCCTCGCCCAGCGCCTCCGCGAGGCCGGCGGCGGCCGGCAGCGGCGGGGCGCCGCGCTCGGGGAGGTGGGCCTCCAGGAGCATGGCGGCCCGCCCGAACTCGGCGATCGCGTGCCCCGCGCCCTCGGCGGCCGCGTGCGAGAGCCCCCGGTGCCGCACCGGCTCGTGGGTGGCCCGGCCCAGGGCGTCGTGCCAGGCCACGCGCGCGGCGCGGGCGGAGAGCAGGGCCTCGCGGACGTCCGGGCTGCCGGGTCCGGCGGGGTCGGCGTACCGGGCGGCGACGGTGGCGGCGTACCGCCCGGACGTGGTGAGCCAGTCGGCGAGCCTGCCGCGCAGCCGGGGCGTCTCCCAGGCGGGGTAGACGGCGTAGGAGAGCATCGCGAGGAGGCCGCCGAGGAGGGTGAGCAGGACCCGGTCCCGTACGGTCTGGGTCACCCCCGAGCCCTCCATGCCGAGGAGGAAGACGACGTACGCGGCGACGCAGACCTGGCTGACCGCGTACCCCGTCTTCATCAGCAGGTACATGCCGAAGGCGCAGAGGACGGCGAGCCCGGCGGAGAGGTACGTCCCCGGGTGCGCGGTCTGCACGACGGCGGAGGCGAGCGCGACGCCGACGAGCGTGCCGCCGAAGCGGGCCACCGAGCGGGAGTACGTCTGCGAGAAGTCCGGCCGCATCACCATCACGGAGGTCATCGGCGCCCAGTACCCGTGCCCGAAGGGCAGCACCAGGCCCAGCAGATAGCCCGCGGCGGCGACCGCGGAGACCCGCAGCGCGTGCCGCAGGATCGCCGACCCCGGCCGCACCTCGGCCCGCATCCGCGCGACCACGAGCGGCAGGAGCCGGAGGAGCGTGGGGCGGGTGCGCGGGACGAGGGCCTTCGGGATCTCCGGGGCCGGGCCTGGGCCTGAGGCCGGGGTCGGGCCTGGGGTCGGGGTCGGGGTCGGGGTCCGGTCCGGGGTCGGCCCAGGGCCCGGGGCCTGGCCCGGGTCCCGGGTCGGCTTGGGGTCAGGATCCTGGCCCTGGCCTTGGCCCTGGCCCTGGCCCTGGCCCGGGTCCGGGTCCGGGGTCGGCTTGGGGTCAGGGCCCGGGTCCGGGGGCGTGCCCGGGCTCGTCTCCGTGCGGGGCTCGGCCGTCTCCACGACGTCGCCGAGGAGGGCGGAGAGGCGGAGGGCGGCGCGGTGGGAGCGTTCGGAGAGGATCGTGCCGGTGTCCGGGGTGCGGAGCGCGGCGACGGCGGCCGGGGGGAGCCGGACGGGTTCGCCGTGCCGGATGGCGTGCGCGGCGGCGTCGAGGATCGCCCCCGCCGCGGCGAGCAGCTCGCGCACCCGGTCGCGCTGCGGCCCCTCGGCGGGGGCGCCGACGGCGGGGTCCGCGAGCGAGGCGAGGACGGGCCGGATCCGCTCGGCGAGCCGCCGGGGCCCGTGGAGTTCGGCGGGCCGGCGGCGGGCCTGGCGCGGGGTGACGGCGGCGGCGCTGCGGGCGGTCATCAGCGGGACCGGGTCGAAGGCCGCGACCGGGTCGTGGCGGAGCCGGCGGGCGTAGTCCGCCTCCGCGGCGAGCGCGTCGGCGAGGGCGTCGCGCTGGACGCCCCAGGGCCGGACGGGCAGCAGCACGACGAGCGCGGCCTGGACGACCCCGCCCGCGAAGATCATCGCGGCGTGCCCGGCGGCGGTGGCGACGGAGGTGGGCAAGGTGATCGTGACCAGCATGATCGCGACGTTGGAGGAGGCGATGATGCCGGCGGTGGGCCCGGCGGCCCAGGCGAGCCCGGAGAGGAAGGTCCACAGGAGCAGCAGCGCGAGGAAGAGGACGAGGTGCGCCCCGGTCAGGTACCCCAGGAAGGTCGAGACGGCGAGACTGCCGCCGGAGGCGAGCGCGAGGGTGGGCCGGGGCCGCCACGACCGCTGGAAGGTGGCGATGGCCGCCTGGAAGGCGCCGAAGGCGGAGGACGCGGCGACCGCGGGCCCGAAGAAGGCGAGCGAGAAGCCGATGACCAGCGCGAGCCCGAGCGCCCCCCGGGCCGCGACGACGGGAGCGAGCCGCCGCCGCTCGACGGTGAGTCCGGAACGGGCGGTCTCCCTCAGCGCCCGGAGCCAGCTCATGATCCGAGCGTAGCGACGATCCCCCTGTAACCCGACATTTCACCCCACGGTTCTAGCCTCGGGCGCGGCGGTCGAGGCGGCCTCGGTCCGGGGTCAGGGTGGCGGACTCGGCGGCGGTGGCACCGTGGTTCCAGCCGTCCTCGTCCCACATCGCGCGGACCCGGGTCGCCCGCGTCTCCGGGAAGAGCTCGTCCGTGCGGGCGGTCACCGCGACCTCGCGGGAGGCGAGGACCGGGAGCAGGGTCGGGGCCTCGGCGGCGACGCGGCGGGAGGTCGCCTCCAGCCGGGCGCCGAGCCGGTTCGCGTACGCGAGCAGGAAGGACTGCCGGAAGGACTTGGTGCGCTTGCGGCCGCCCTTGCGCTGCTCCGCCTCCGCGCGGGTCATCGCGGCCGTCCCCTGCACGAGGAGCGAGGTGTACAGCAGCTCGACGGGGTCGAGGTCCGCCTCGAAGCCGACGACCGTCGAGAAGCCGTACGTCTCGTTCCACACGGCCCGGCAGTGGTTCGCGCTCGCCACCGCGTCGAGCAGGATCGCCTTCGCCTGCTCGTACGGCGGCTCCACGCCGACCCGGACCGCCCCCGGCGTCTGCGCCGAAGGCGCCCCGGCGGCGAGCCCGGCCTCGTCCAGGCTGTGGCGGGCCATCAGCTCCTGCGCCTTCGCCGTCAGCGCCTCGGCCTCCTCCGGATAGCCGGTGGCCTCCGCCTTCGCGAGCAGCGCCCGGATCCGGCCGAGCATCCGCGGCTCCCCGACGGCCGCCGGCGGCAGCGTCTCGCCCGGTACGGGCCCCACCGCGTCGAGCCGGGGCAGCCGGACCAGCAGCCGGTACAGCTCCAGGACGGCCGTCGCGTACGAGAAGCGGTCGGCGGGCCCGTCCCCCTCCTCCAGCGCGTCGAGCTGCTCGCGCCAGCGCCGGGGCAGCGTCGCGTACCGCGCCGTCTCGGCCCGCACCAGGCCGGCGAGCAGCCGCAGATGCTCCTCCGCCAGCTCGCGGCGGACCGTCCGCGCGAGGTCGGCGGGCTGCCAGCCGCGCTCCCACAGGGTCCGTACGAACTCCTCGCCGCGCCGCGCGAGAGCGGCGTCGGCCCCCGGATCGGCGGCGAGCAGGGAGGCCGCCGTGTCGAGCGAGCGGTCGTCGCCCCTGTGCAGCGCCTCCGCCAACGCCCGCCCGACCGTGGACTCCCGCGCCTCCTCCTGCATGACCGCGCCCTCTCCGTACACCTCACGACCGACCTCCTCCGATGGTCTCAGGAGACCGGGGGGACCTGGGGACGGGCCCGGGGGTAGGTCTGGCCCTACCCCCGGACGCCCGGCAGGCGGCGTGACCCGGGGACCGGCGGAACGGTTCGCTGGACCCATGACCAGCACCCTTCCTCCTTCCGCCCCCGCCGCCGCCCTGCGGCTCAGGGGGCTCGTCCGGCGGCACGGGGACGTCCGGGCCCTCGACGGCGTCGACCTCGATGTCGCGGCCGGGACGTTCACGGCCGTCATGGGCCCCTCCGGATCAGGGAAGTCCACCCTGCTGCGCTGCGCGGCCGGACTCGACCGCCCGGACGCGGGCCGCGTCGTGGTGGCGGGCACGGTCCTGGACGGGCTGAGCGAGCGGCGGCTGACGCTGCTGCGGCGGGACGCGATCGGCTTCGTGTTCCAGTCCTTCAACCTGCTGCCGACGCTGACGGCCGCGCAGAACGTGGCCCTGCCGCTGCGGCTGGCCGGCCGTCGGCCGGCGCGCGGCGAGGTCCGGGCGGCGCTCGCCCGGGTCGGGCTCGCCGGCCGCGAGCGGCACCGGCCCGCCGAGCTCTCCGGCGGCCAGTGCCAGCGGGTCGCCATCGCCCGGGCGCTGATCGCCCGCCCCGCCGTCCTCTTCGGCGACGAGCCGACCGGCGCGCTCGACTCCACCACCGGCGCGGAGGTGATGGACATGCTCAGGGCCCTCGTCGACGAGGAGGGCCGCACGCTGGTGATGGTGACCCACGACCCGTCGGCCGCCGCCCGGGCGGACCGTGTCGTCTTCCTCGTCGAAGGCCGTCTGGCGGGCGAACTCACCGCCCCGACGGCGCACGACGTCTCGGCCCGGCTCGCGGCCCTGCGCCCAGCCGGCGCGGGCGCGAGTGCGAGTACAGGTGCGGGCGCGGGTACCGGTGCGGGGGCGGGCGCCGGTACCGGTGCCGGTGCCGCTCCGGCGGCAGCGGCGGAAGGGGCGGGTTCGGCATGCTGAGTCTCGTCGCCGGCGGGCTGCGGGCGCGGTGGGCGTCCTTCCTGGGCGGGTTCCTGGCGCTGGTGCTCGGGGTCGGGCTGCTCACGGCGACCGGTCTCGGGCTCGCCGCCGCGCTGGACCCGCCGCCGCACGCCCCCGAGCGGTTCGCCTCCTCGCCCGTCGTCGTCCTCGGCCACGACCGGTTGGCCGTGGAGGTCCGTCGCGGACCCCGGACCGAGATCGTCCACCACCCGCTCGACCGTCCACAGCCTGTGGACACCGCCGTGCTGCGCGAGCTCCGCGCGCGCTGGGCCCTGACGGAGACCCCGGCGGACGCCACCGCCGACGCCCCGGTCACCGAGGCCCCGGCCACCGACACCCCGCGCACCGACACCCCGGACGCCGTCGGGCTCGACGCGCCCGCCGCACAGGTCAGGGCCCTCGTCGGCGACCGGGCGCAGGTGCTCACCGGCGCCGAGCGCCGCCGCGCGGACCCCGGTCACGAGCGCGACGGCCGCGAACTCACCGGCCTGAACGCCCTCCTCGGCACCGCGGGCGGCGTCGCCGCCTTCGTCTCCGTCTTCGTCGTCGCCTCCGTCTTCGCCTTCTCCGTGGCGCTGCGCCGCCGCGAGTTCGGGCTGCTCCGCACCGCCGGCGCCACCCCCGCCCAGGTCCGCCGGCTGCTGCTCGCCGAGGCCGCGGTGCTCGGCGTGACCGCGTCCGCGGCCGGCTGCGCGCTCGGCGCCCTCGCCGCGCCGCCGATGGCGCGGGCCCTGGTGGCCCGGGACCTGGCGCCCGCGTGGTTCGCGACCGCGACCGGCGGGAGCGCCGGATGGCCGTACCACCTGGCCTTCTGGACGGGGCTCGGCGTGGCGCTCGCCGGCGCGGCCGCCGCCGCCCACCGCGCCGGGCGAACCGGCCCGACGGACGCGCTGCGCGAGGCGGACGTCGACCGGGACGTCCTGCCGCCGGGCCGGGCGCTGCTCGGCGCCGGGCTGCTCGCCGCCGGTCTCGGGCTGCTGGTCTGGACGTACGCGACCGAACCCGCGGCGCTGCTCAAGCGGAAGACGTACACGACCCTGCCGATGCTCCTGACCGGCGGCGCGGCCCTGCTCGCCCCGCTCCTCGTGCGTCCCGCCGCCCGGCTGCTGCCGGTCCCCGGCGGCGGCGCGGTCGGGCTCCTCGTCCGGGCGAACGGCGCGGCCGCCGTGCGCCGTACCGCCGCCGTCGCCGCTCCGGTCCTGGTGACCGTGACACTGGCGGGAACGCTCTTCGGCGCGTCGGAGAGCGTGGCGCGCGCCAAGGAGACGGAGGCGCGGGACCGGACGGCGGCCGCGCACGTGGTCGAGGGGCCGCGGGTGCGGCTCCCGGAGCCGGTCGAGGGCGCGGTCGTCGCCGCCTCCGGACCGACCTCCCTCTTCGTACGGGACGGTGCCGAGGCAGTCGTGAAGTACCGGGCCCGCGCGGTCGCCGACCCGGCGGCCTTCGCCGAACTGGCCCGGCTCCCGGTGGTCGCGGGCGACCTGCGGGACCTCGACGACCGGTCGATCGTCGTGAACGAGGAGTTCGAGCGGCGGCGGGTCGGCGAGGAGGTGGAGGTGTGGCGGGCGGACGGCAGCGGACCCGTACGGCTCCGCGTGGCGGCCGTCCTCGCGCGCGGCACCGGCGACAACGGGCCGTACGTCACCCGCGCCCAGGCGCCCGGCGCCACCCTCGACCGCCTGGAGTCGAACCGCCCCCTGCCGACGGCGGGCACCCCCTCGGCGACCCCGCCGCCACCCGTGAACCAGGCGGCTCGGGCCGGCCTGCGCCTGCTCCTCGTCCTGGTCCTCCTCTACACCGTGATCGCGCTGGCGAGCACCCTGCTCATGGCCACGTCGGTGCGCGGCGCCGAACTGGCCTCGCTCAGGCTGGCCGGTGCCACCCGGGCCCAGGCCCTGCGGGCGGTCACGGGCGAGGCGCTGCTCGCGGTGGGCATCGGCACGCTCCTCGGGCTCGCCGTGACGGCCGCGGTCCTCGGCGCCGTCGGCGCGGGCCTCGCCGCCCTCTCCGCCCCGGTCACACCGGCCCTGCCCTGGGCGTGGACGGGCGCGGCGGCGGGCGTCTGCGCCCTGGTCGCCGTCGCCGCCTCGGCCCTCCCCGCGTGGCGCCTCACGCGCTGACCGGCGATGGTGGGACAGGGCGGTGGCCGGGGTCGGAGCCGGGCCACCGCCCCTCCCCACACCGCCGCACACCCTGGGCACCGCTCCTCCCCCCATACCGGCCGCCCGACCCGGGCACCGGCCCTCCCCCACACCTGCCGCACGCCCCTGGCACAGTCCCTCCCCCACACCGGCCGCCCGACCCGGGCACCGGCCCCCCCTGACGGCCCCCGCCCCTGACGGCCCCCGAGCCGACGGCAGCACCGCACGGGGCTCGCACGGCAGGTGCCTCCGCGGCGGCCCGCGCCGGAACGCCCTACGGCACCAGCACCAGCTTTCCCCGGACGTGACCCGTCTCGCTGAGCTCCTGCGCCCGCGCCGCCTCCTTCAGCGGCAGCGTGTCCGCGTGCCGCAGGCGCAGCGTGCCCGCGAGGACGCCCTCCGCCTGTGCGGTCAGCCAGGCACGCACCCGGTCGAAGTCCGGACCCGGAACGCTGAACGCGATGCCGTGCTCGGCCGCGTCCGTCGCGGCGATCGTCGCGATCCGCTCCTTGGGCGCCACGCCCTCCCCGCCGAGCAGCCCGATGGCGACCGGCAGCACCCCGTGCCCCGCCGCGTCGAAGACCGCGTCGACGCCCCGCGGCGCGGCGGCCCGCACCCGGTCGGCGAGCCCGTCGCCGTACTCGACCGGGATCGCCCCGAGTCCGCGCAGGTAGGCGTGGTTGGAGACGGAGGCCGAGCCGACGACCGTGACGCCGGCGGCGACCGCCAGCTGGACGGCTATGGTGCCGACGATGCCGGCCGCGCCGTGCAGGAACAGCGTCTCGCCCTCCCGTACCCCGATCTGCTCCAGGACCCGGGCCGCGGTCTCGCCGGCGACCGGCAGACCCACCGCCGCCTCCCAGGACAGGCCGGCCGGCTTCGGCAGGACGTCGGTGGCGAGGGCGTACCGGGCGTACCCGCCGGACTTCGCCCAGCCGAACACCTCGTCGCCGACGGCGAGTCCGGTGACGCCCTCGCCGATCGCGTCGACCGTGCCGGCCACCTCGATCCCCGGCACGGCGGGGAAGGTCGTCGGGTAGATCGCCTCCATCAGGCCCCTGCGCGTCTTCCAGTCCACCGGGTTGACGCCCGCCGCGGCCACCCGCAGCCGCACCTCGCCGGGGCCCGGTTCCGGCACCTCCGCGCCGGTCTCGTACCGCAGCACCTCGGGGCCGCCGAACTCCTCGAACACGATCGCTTCCATCGTCGCCATGTCGTCCTCCGTATCAGCGCGTTCGCTTCTCGACGTGACCAAGACTCCGCCCGGCGACACCGGTTCCCCGCCCTCCCTCCGGCCAGTCCCGCCTGTCCGAAAGACCAGCCGCCCCCGTCCGCCCGCTGACTAGGCTGGCCGTCATGGACGCGCTCACGCTGACCACCGCGTACGAGATCCTCCGCATGCCGCTCGACCGGCTCCTCGCGCAGCTCTCCGCCACGCTCGCCCCGTTCGTTCCGCACGTCGGAGCGGCCGAACTCTCCACGCACTGCGCGCACTCGCCGTTCAAGAGGACCGGGGAGGCCGACGGGTTCACCGCCGCCGACCTCGCGCCGCTGCTCGCCGCGGGGGTGCCCGGGGAGCCCTGGCAGGGGACGGCCCCGCTCGGGGGACGCACGCGCACGGTGCTCGCGGTGACGAGCGGCGCCACCGCCCGCCACTCGCTCCTGGTCCTGCTCCGCGAGGACGGCTCCGCGCCCGTGGGACCCGGCGAACTCGCCCTGGCGCAGGCCCTGTGGGACCTGGTGACCAGCCATCTCGACCGGTTCGCGGTCGAGGCCATGCCGGGGGCGCTGGCCCGTTCCCGCACCGCCGCCGACACGCGCGCGCGTGTCATCGCCGAGCTGACCACCTCCCACGCGGCGGCCGTCTCCGGCGTCCTGTCGGTGCTCCGCAGCCGGACCCTGGACGACGCGACGGCCCGGGCGGCCGCCACCGACCTCGCCGCCACCGCGCTCCTGGAGATCCGGTCCGCCCGGCAGCAGGACCGCGCGGTCGCGGAGGAGTCCGCGCGCGCCGCCTTCGGCCGGCTCGCCGACGAACTGCGGACGGTCTTCCGGCACCACGCGGTACGGCTCGAACTCGGCCCGCCGGACAGCGGCCCCTCGCTCCCCGCCGACCTCGCGCACAGCGCCCGCGCGATCGTCCGGGCGCTGCTGCCGATCGTCCTGGAGCAGGAGGGCGTGAGCCGGGTGCACGTCGGCTGGCGGCTCACCGGGCACGAACTGCTGGCCACCGTCCGCGACGACGGCCCCGGCGTCCTCGCCGCCTGCGACGTCGGCGCGGGCACGGTGCGGGACCGGCTGGACGTCCTCGGCGGCCGGATCGAGCTGGAGACCGTACCCGGCTGGGGCACCACCATGACAGCGGTCCTGCCGCTGGCCACGCCGGACGCCCCGGCCGGGGCGGCGCATCCGC
The DNA here is from genome assembly GCF_042794995.1 of Streptomyces sp. NPDC056503. Classification (NCBI taxonomy): domain Bacteria; kingdom Bacillati; phylum Actinomycetota; class Actinomycetes; order Kitasatosporales; family Streptomycetaceae; genus Streptomyces; species Streptomyces sp. NPDC056503. The sequence goes on along the minus strand of NZ_JBHTST010000058.1, from coordinate 21,645 downwards.
TGACGACCCTGGGCGAGCGGGAGATCGAGGTCCTGCGCCACCTGGCCCTCGGCCACCGCAACCGCCACATCGCCGGGGAGCTGCACATCAGCGAGTCCACGGTGAAGTTCCACGTGGCGAACATCCTCGGCAAGCTCGGCGTCGCCTCCCGCGGCGAGGCGGCGGCCCTCTTCCACGCGGCGGCGTAGTCCCCGAGTGGGTGCCTCGGGTGGACGTCCCGGGCGGGCGTCCCGGGTGAGTGCCTCGGGCGGGTGTCCCAGGTGGGCGGCCCAAGTGAGTGTCCCGGGTGGGCGGCCCAAGGCAGCACCCCCAGACCCCGCCCCAAGACCCCGCCCCGGGACCCCCGCCCGGAACGGCGCGTCCCCGCCGGATGTCGTGGCCCTCCCCTGTCAGTGGCGGATGCCAGACTCGCACCCATGAGCGAGAGGTGGGCGCTGGCCCCGGAGCCGGAAGGGCAGGGTGAGGGCGTCGTCCTCGTCCCCCTCCGGCCGGACGGCGCGCCCGCCGGGGAGGTGCGTCGCGAGGCCGACCTGGTCGCGGCCGTGCGGGCCCGGCCCGAGGTGACGCGCTGGGTGTGGCGGTCGACGGCCGAGGTGTACCCGCGGCTGCTCGCCGCCGGCGTCCGCGTCGAGCGGTGCTACGACGTCGAGGACGCCGAGCAGCTGCTCCTCGGCCACGAGGGCCGTCTCGGCGAGCCCCGCTCGGCCGCCGCCGCGTGGGCCCGGCTGCGGAACGCGCCGGTGCCGCCCGACCCGCCGCAGCGCATGGCCGAGCCCGGTTCCCAGGACTCCCTCTTCGAGCCGAGGCCGGTCGCCTCCGTCCCCTTCGACGGCCTCCTCGCGGTCTACGCGGAGCAGCAGCGCCGGCACGACCGGGCCGAGCACCCGGGCAGGATGCGGCTGCTCACCGCCGCCGAGTCGGCCGGGATGCTGGTCGCCGCCGAGATGCACCGGGCCGGGCTGCCGTGGCGGGCCGACGTGCACCGGGACCTGCTGCACGAGCTGCTGGGCGAGCGGTACGCGGGCGGGGGCGAGCCGCGCCGCCTCGCGGAGCTGGCGGACGAGGTGTCGGCCGCCTTCGGCCGCCGGGTCAGACCCGACCTGCCGGCGGACGTGGTGAAGGCCTTCGCCGGGGCCGGCATCCGGCTGCGGTCCACCCGCCGCTGGGAGCTGGAGGAGATCGACCATCCGGCGGTGAAGCCGCTGATCGCCTACAAGAAGCTGTACCGGATCTGGACCGCGCACGGCTGGTCCTGGCTGGCGGACTGGGTGCGCGACGGCCGGTTCCGGCCGGAGTACCTGCCGGGCGGCACGGTCAGCGGCCGCTGGACGACCAACGGCGGCGGGGCGCTCCAGATCCCGAAGGTGATCCGGCGGGCGGTCGTCGCCGACGAGGGCTGGCGGCTCGTGGTCGCGGACGCCGACCAGATGGAGCCGCGGGTGCTCGCCGCGATCTCCCGCGACCCGGGCCTGATGGAGGTCGCCGGCCACCCGGACGACCTCTACACCCGGCTGTCCGACCGGGCGTTCTCCGGCGACCGGGACCACGCCAAGATCGCCCTGCTGGGCGCGGTCTACGGCCAGACCAGCGGTGACGGCCTGAAGAACCTGGCGGCGCTGCGCCGCCGCTTCCCCCGCGCGGTGGCCTATGTCGACGAGGCGGCGAAGGCCGGCGAGGAGGGGCGGCTCGTCCGCACCTGGCTGGGCCGCACCAGTCCGAGGGCGGCCGGCGCGGGCGACGACGGCGAGGCGGGCCTCCCCCAGGAGGGCCCCGAGCAGTCCGCCTCCGAGGACGGCTTCACCCCCGGGTACGCCTCCGGCAACGCGCGGGCCCGCGGCCGGTTCACCCGTAACTTCGTCGTCCAGGGCAGCGCCGCCGACTGGGCCCTGCTGATGCTGGCGGCCCTGCGCCGCACGCTCTCCGCCGCCGGCATGCGGGCCGAGCTGGTCTTCTTCCAGCACGACGAGGTGATCGTGCACTGCCCGCGGGAGGAGGCCCCCGCGGTGGCGGAGGCGATCCGGGCGGCGGGCGACGAGGCGGGCCGGATCGCGTTCGGGACCACCCCGGTCCGCTTCCCGTTCACGACGGCGACGGTGGAGCGGTACGCGGACGCCAAGTAGCGCCCGGGCACCGCTCGTTCCCTCGTGGGAACCCCGTCGTCGCCCCTACTTCGCGGGCAGCTTCGCCCACTTCGGGTCGAGGGCGATCGTCTTCAGCTGCTCCAGGGTGAGCGCGGGCTCGGCCCGGGTGGCCGCCTCGTGCTGCGCGCCGGTGTTGAAGGCGGAGACGACGACCCGGAAGCCGTCCTTCGTCATCGTGTCGGCGGTCCACCAGACGACGCCCTCGCCGCCCTTCTCGCCGGGCTGCCGGGTCAGCTTGACCCTGCGGCCGTCGGGGAGGGTGGTGACGTCGCCGGAGCCGTAGAGCTGGTCGGCGACGTCGTCCATGCCGTACTGGACGTTGACCTGGACGAGGCTCTTGCCCTTGCCGTCGTCGACGACGACGAAGGCGAAGTCGCCCTCCCCGCCCTTGTCGACGACCTTCAGCCCCTTGGGCAGCAGGGCGCCCAGGGTGGCGGGGACGCCGTTGCCGACGATCTGCGGCGGCGCCTTGCGGACCACGCCGGGCTTGCCCGGCCGGGCGGGCGCGGTGGGCAGCTGCGGGATCTGCTCCAGGAGGGGCCGCCACGCCTCGGTGGTGACGAGCGCCTTGAGCTGGGCGGCGGTGAAGGGCGGGGTCTCGCGGCTGATCGCGGCGCCCTTCTCGGCGGGGGCGTTGTACTCGCTGGCGTCGACGAGGAAGCCGTCCTTGGTGAGCAGCACGGCCCGCCAGTTCTTGGTCTCCTCGCGCCCGTCGGAGTACTCGTACCCCTGGAAGACCATCCACCGGGAGCCGTCGCCGAGCCGTCCCGTGTCGCAGTCGTCGAAGCGGACGTAGGCCCTCTCGGGGCAGGTCACCATGTCGACGCCGGCGTCGGGGGCGCGGCCGGCCCGGGAGAGGAAGACGCCGACGGCGGCTTCCCCCTTGCCGTCGTCGAAGTACCCGCCGACGCCCTGGCCGGTGCCGTCGAGATCGTCGAACCGCCACTGTCCGGCGGGGGTGTGGGCCTTGAGGACGTCCGCGATCCGGGAGAGCGGGATCTCGGCCTCGCCGGGCTTCAGCGTCCCGGCGTCCGGCTTCGCGGTCTCCCCGTCCGCCTGCGCGGTCCCCCCGGTCGGCTTCGCGGTCTCCCCCGGCGTCCCGCCGCGCTCGGGCGCCGCCGCCACGGACGCCTTGCCGGCCGGGCCCTCGGGGGTGACGACGGTGCCGGCGTACACGCCGCCGACGCCGATGGCGGCGAGCGCGAGGGCGCCGCCGGTGACGGCGAGCCTGCGGCGCAGCAGCCGGCGGCGGCCTCGGGCGAGACCGCCGGAGACCAGCCCGGGCCGGCTGTCGACGGGGAAGCTCTCGCCGGTGGTGCGCAGGGCGGAGCCGAGTTCGCCGAGGAACTCCGCCTCGGAGTCGTGGTGTTCGTGCTGGGGCATGACGAGGTAGCCCTCTCTGCTTCGGAAGTACGGGAAGGGGAAAGGAGGTTGCCTGGACGAGCCGGTCAGGACGCCGGGACGCCGTTACGCCGGGACGCCGTTACGCCGGCACCTCGACCCGGCGGCGGCGCGGTGACCGGGTGACCGTCGGCACGGCGGCCGACCCGCCGACCCGTCGGCACGGTGGTCGTCCGCCCGGTGGCCGCCGGGGCTCAGTGGGTGGCGAACTCGGCGATGCTGCCGCCGAGTCGACGCCGCAGCTTGCCGAGCGCCCGCGTGGAGCGGGTGCGGACGGCCGCCGAGCTGGTGTGCAGGACGTCGGCGGTCTCCTCGACGCTGCGGTCCTCCCAGTAGCGCAGCACCACGACCGCCCGGTCCTTCGGGGGCAGTGCGGCGAGCGCGTCGAGGAGGGCGATCCGCAGCAACGGGTCGCTGCCGTCGTCCGGGGTGTGGTCGGGCAGTTCACCCAGCGGGCGCTCGGTCGCGGAGCGTCGCCGCTGGTGGCTGAGGAACGTGCGGACGAGCACGGTCTGGGCGTACGCGGCGGGGTTGCCGATCCGGGACACCCTCCCCCAGAGTGCGTACATCTTCCCCAGCGTCTCCTGCGTGAGGTCCTCGGCGAGGTGGACGTCCCCGCTGGTCAGCAGGCAGGCCGAGCGAAACAGCTGGCCCGTGCGCGCCGAGGCGAACTCCAGGAACTCGTCCGCGCGGGACGTTCTCATGCCCCTCCTCTCCCTTGGCGGTCGGTCGCGAGCGGTCACCGGGGGTCGCCCTGCGCGACCGCCGCGCTCGCTGTCGTGCCGTACACCCCTTCGACGCGGCGGAGGCGGAGAAATGTTTCATCGAACTCGCCCCGAAACGCATCCGAAGAAGCGGAATCGGGTAATCCTGTTGGTATGAACACTCTCAGCGCGGAGATCCTGGCCGCTGGGGTCTGGCAGTCAGGTCTGGGTCAAGTACTCGGCGGCCTCGTTCTCGTCGCCATCCTCATCGCGGCCTTCTGGCTCGGTTACCGGGTCCGCACCCGCGAGTCCCGGCCACCGCAGCCCGACGAACAACCGCACCGCCCGGACACCGGGGCGATCCCCGGCGAGATGTCCGAGTACCGCCGGGGGACCGAGATGCCGCACACCGACGGCGAGCACCGGCTCATGCCGTACCAGCTCAAGGACGGCGGCGGCACCGAGACCTCGCCGACGCCGCCGACCGAGGAGAAGCGCAAGTGGGGCGGGATCTCCAGCGGCGGCTTCGGCAGCGGAGGCACCGGACACGGCGACTGACGTGCACACCACCACACGGGACCGGCTCCGGGCGATGGCCCTCGGCCTGCTCGGCTCCGCCCACGAGGCGGACCGGGCGGTACGGACCACGGAGCGCGTCCTCGCCTCGTACGGCCCCGGCCCCGGAGCACGCCGGGGCCCCGGCCCCGTGCCCGACCCGGGCCCACCCCCGGAGGCCGTCCTGGCCCGGGTCTGCCTCGGCAGGCTCCGGGCCCGCGAAGCGCGCCGCACCGACCCCTGGGACCCCTGGGCGGACACGCCGGACACCCTCGGACCGACCCCGGCGGAGCGTCTCGTCCTCGTCCTCCACGACCTCTTCGGCGTCCCGTACGAGACCCTCGCCATCGTCCTGGAACGCGCCCCGGCGGCCGTCCGCCAGATCGGCGCCCGTGCCAGGGCCCGGGTCCGGGGCACCGAGGAGATGCCCGCCGCCGACCCGGTGCGCCTCCGCGCCGCCGTCGACGCGGTCCTCGCCGCCGCCAGGGAAGGCGACACGGCGGCCCTGCGCGCCCTCCTCGACCCCGACGCCGTCCTGCGCGCCGACTCGGGAGCCGTACGCGGCGGGGTCCGCCCCGCCCACGGCGCCCCGGCCGTCGCCCGCGTCCTCGCGGCCCGCGCGGCGGTGGCCCGCCCGATCCTGGTGGACGGCGCCCCGGCCCTGGTCGCCGCCCCCGACGCGGTCTACGTCTTCACGGCCCCGGCCGGCCCGATCACCTCGGTGGACGTCCTGGCGGACCCGCCCCACGTCTCCCGCCTGGCGATCACCACCTGACCGTCGGCCGCCCACCTGCCCGGCGGCCGACACCACCCGCCGCCACCGCCTAGTCGGCGGCCGACCCGTCGACCCTCCGCCCGGCCCGCTCGGCGATGTGCCCCGGTACGGCCCCGGCCAGCCCGACCGGCAGCGCGGGATCGGGCACCGGCGTCCCGAAGGTGGTCACGACCGGCAGCACCCCCGCCCACAGCCCCAGCCCGGCGTCCTCGGAGTCGCCGTCGTCCGGCGGTCCGCTCCGCGTCTTCACCGACGCCTCGGCGAGATCGAGCGCGAGCAGCGAGGTGGCCGCCAGCTCCTTCCGGCTGGGCTGCCGCACGTACTCCCACTGCCCCGGGCTGCTCTGCTCGGTCAGCGCCCGCAGCCCCCGCAGCTTCTCCTCCGGGTCGGTCACCACCTCGGGAACGCCGTAGATCATCGCGCACCGGTAGTTCACCCCGTGCTCGAACACCGACCGCGCCAGCACCAGCCCGTCCACGTGCGTCACGGTCACGCACACCGTGCTCCCCGGGGCCCGCACCAGACTCCGGCTGGCCACCGACCCGTGCACGTACAGCCGCTCGCCGTCGACCCCGTAGGCCGTGGGCACCACCATCGGCACGCCGTCCACGGTCACCCCGAGGTGACAGAGCCACCCGGCCGCCAGGACGGCGTCCAGGTCCTCCCGCCGGTGCGACCCCTTCTCCCGCATCCGCCGCAACCGAGTCCGCTCGGTCGCCGCGATCTCTCCCTCGCCCACGCTTCCCCCCAACTCCCGACACGGGCCGCTCGCGCTCGGCTGCGGCGCCGCGTCCCCGGAACCACGAAACCCCAGGTCGGATGAGATCCGACCTGGGGTTCCACGTGAGCCGCCTTCGGGATTCGAACCCGAGACCTACGCATTACGAGTGCGTTGCTCTGGCCAACTGAGCTAAGGCGGCGCGTTGCGCAGCACCATGGTGGTGCAGCAGCGTCGCCAAGTCTACACAGTTTCCGGGGGTGCTTTGACCAGGGGCGGAGGGGGTGGGGGCGGGGGTCAGGAGCAGCGCTTGGCGGGGGCGGGCGGGGTGCCTTCGAGGAGGTAGGCGTTGATGGCGGTGTCGACGCAGGCGCTGCCGCGGCCGTAGGCGGTGTGGCCGTCGCCCTCGTAGGTGAGGAGGGTGCCGGAGGAGAGCTGGTCGGCGAGGGACTCGGCCCACTTGTAGGGGGTGGCCGGGTCGCGGGTGGTGCCGACGACGAGGATGGGGGCGGCGCCGTCGGCGGTGATGCGGTGGGGACGGCCGGTGGCCCGGGACGGCCAGTAGGTGCAGTTCAGGGCCGCCCAGGCGAGACCCGTGCCGAAGACCGGGGAGGCCTGGTCGAAGGAGGGGGCGGCCCGCCGCGCACCGGCCGGGTCCCGGTAGGCGGGAGGCAGGTCGAGGCAGTTCACGGCGGCGTTGGCGAACATGAGGTTCGCGTACGAGCCGTCCGGCTCCCGCTCGTAGTAGCTGTCGGCGAGCGCGAGCAGCGCCGAGCCCTCGCCGCCGATCGCCCGGGTCAGGGCCTCCCGCAGCTGCGGCCAGGCGCCCTCGTCGTACATGGCCGCGATGACGCCGGTGGTCGCCAGGGACTCGCCGAGCTCGCGGCTCTCGCCGGTGGGCACGGGCGTGGTGTCGACGTCGCGGAAGAACTTCCTCAGGGCCTCCCCGGCCGCCGCCGCCGACCCGGTGCCGAGGGGGCAGTCGGGCAGGGTGACGCAGTCGGCGGCGAAGGCGCGGAACGCGGTCTCGAAGCCGGCCGTCTGGTCCCGGTTGAGGTCGAGCGCCGAGAGGGACGGGTCCATCGCGCCGTCGAGGACGAGCCGGCCCACCCGCCCGGGGAACAGCTCGGCGTAGGTCGCGCCGAGGAAGGTGCCGTACGAGGCGCCGACGTAGTGCAGCTTCGCGTCGCCCAGCACCGCCCGCAGGATGTCCATGTCACGGGCCGTCTCCACGGTGGAGACGTGCGGCAGGACCGCGCCGGTGCGCTTCTCGCACCCGGCCGCGAACCGCTGGAACGAGGCGGCCAGCGCGTCGACCTCCGCCTGGTCGTCCGGCGTCTGGTCGACCTGGGTGTACGCGTCCATCTCCGGGCCCGTCAGGCAGTCGACCGGCTCGCTGCGGCCGACGCCGCGCGGGTCGACGGCCACCATGTCGTAGCGGGCCCGCACCGGCTCGGGATAGCCGATCCCCGCGTATCCCTGGAGGTAGTCGACGGCCGAGCCGCCCGGCCCGCCCGGATTCACCAGCAGCGAGCCGATCCGCTCCCCGGGCCCGCTCGCCCGCACCCGGGAGACGGCGAGCCGCACCTCGGGCCCGTCGGGCTTCGCGTAGTCCAGCGGGGCCCGCAGCGTCGCGCACTGGAAGTCGGGGACGCCGCAGTCCCGCCAGGACAGCTTCTGGCCGTAGTACTTCCTCAGCGCCTCGGGCGAGGGCGAGGGCGAGGCGACCTGCCGCGCCGGTCCGGACCCCGGGCCCTCGGGGGCGGCCGCGCCGCTCCCGCCCGTACAGCCGGAGAGGATCAGTCCGGCCGCGGCCAGCGCCGTGGCGGAGATGCGGAGGAGACGCCTGGAGTCCATGTCCCGGAGCGTATCGGGACGAGTACGGAACGTGTCCAATCGTGTGCGGCGGGTGTCACCCGCCCCCGCGGCACTCCCCGGCACCCCCGCCGCCCCCGGCACTCAGTCGCGCAGCGCCATCGTCATCGCCTCCACCGCGAGCAGCGGCGCCACGTTCCGCTCCAGGGCGCGGCGGCAGGCGAGGACGGCCTCCACCCGGCGCAGGGTCCGCTCCGGGGTGGTGTCGCGGGCGATCCGCTCCACCGCGTCCCGCACGTCCTCGTTGGCCAACGCCGAGCGGGTGCCCAGCTGGAGCGTCAGCACGTCCCGGTAGAAGCCGGTCAGGTCGGTGAGGGCGAGGTCCAGGCTGTCGAGCTGGGTGCGCCGGCCGCGGCGCTTCTGCTTCTCCTCCAGCTCCTTCATCATCCCGGCGGTGCCGCGCGGCATCCGCCCGCCCTGGACGGCCCCGAGCGCCGCCTTCAGCTCCTCGGTCTCCTTGGTGTCGACCTCCTCGGCGACCTGCTTCGCGTCCTCCGCCGCCGCGTCCACCAGCTCCTGGGCGGCTCTGAGGCAGCCGCCGATGTCCGCCACCCGCAGCGGCATCTTGAGGACGACGGCGCGGCGCGCTCTGGCCCGCTCGTCCGTGGCGAGCCGTCGGGCCCGGTCGACGTGCCCCTGGGTGGCCCGGGCCGCGGCGTGGGCGGTCTCCGGCTCGATGCCGTCGCGCCGGATCAGCACGTCGGCGACGGCCTCGACCGGCGGGGTGCGCAGGGTGAGGTGGCGGCAGCGGGACCGGATCGTCGGCAGCACGTCCTCGACGGAGGGCGCGCAGAGCAGCCAGACGGTGCGGGGGGCGGGCTCCTCGACGGCCTTCAGGACGGCGTTGGCCGACTTCTCGTTGAGCCGCTCGGCGTCGGTGACGAGGATGACCTGCCACCGGCCGTTGGCCGGGGAGGTGAAGGACTTGCGGACCGTGTCGCGCATGTCCTTGACGAGGATCTCGGTGCCGACGGCGGAGACCGTCGTCACGTCGGCGTGCGTGCCGATCAGCGTGGTGTGGCACCCGGTGCAGAAGCCGCAGCCCGGCGCCCCGCCGAGCGCCCGGTCCGGGCTCACGCACTGGAGGGCGGCCGCGAACGCCCGGGCGGCGTCGACCCGGCCCGCGCCGGGCGGGCCGGTGAAGAGCCAGGCGTGCGTCATCTTCGACGCCTCGGGGTCGGGCTCGCCGGCGGCGTGGGCGGTGACCAGCGCGTCGGCGTCCCGCGCGGCGGCGGCGAGCTGCTCCTCGACCCGCTCCTGTCCGACCAGGTCGTCCCATACGGCCATGTCTGCCCCTCCTGAAGGTACGCCCTCCATTGTGGGGCAGCCGACTGACAACCCGGTCCTGCGCGCGGCCCGCCCCGGGCGGGCCCGGGGCCGGGCGGCGGATCGACCCCGACCCCACGCCCCGGCCCCGGCCGGAAACCGGCTAGTCGTCCGACTCGTCCTCGTAGCCGCCGAACAGCTCGTCGGCGAGGGTCGGCAGGTCGTCGAGCGGGGTCTCCTCGGCCCAGTCCGAGCGGCGGCGCGGCCGACCCTTCTCGTCGAGCTGCGGCAGCTCGCGGGTGACGTCGTTCGCCCCCGCGCCGCCGGCGCCCCGCGCGTCCCGCTGCTCCCGGGCGTCCCGCTCGTCCCGGAAGAACTCGCGCGGCACCCGGTCCGCCGGGTCCGTCCGCCGCTCGTCCCGTACGGGCGGGAGCACGGCGGTCTCGTCGGCCGCGCGGTCGCGGACCTGCGGCAGGACCGCCGTCTCGGCCTCGGGGCGGCGCGGGTCCTCCGGGCGGACGACCGGCGTCGGCACGGTGACCTCGTTCGGCGAGACGGCGGACGCGCCGCCCGCCGCCGGAGCCGTACCGGAGCCGCCCCCGGAGGTCGTGCCGGAGTCCTTGTCGAGCTTCACGACCGGCGTCTGGACCGTGATCTCATTGGCCGACTCCTCGGCGGCGGCCCGCTCGGCGGCGGCCCGCTCGGCGGCCGCGCGCTCGGCGGCGGCCTTCCGCGCCGCCGCGGCGGCCTCGGCGGCGGCCCTCGCCGCCGCCTCCTCGGCGGCCTTCGCCGCCGCGGCCGCTGCCGCGAGGCGACGGGCCTCCTCCGCGCGGAGCAGGGCCTCCTCCGCCTTGCGCTGCTTCTCCTGGCGGAGCGCCTCGGCCTCGGCGCGGAGCCTGGCCTCCTCCTCGGCCTGCTTGCGGAGGCGTTCCTCCTCCTCGCGGCGGGCCTTCTCCTCGGCCGCGATCCGGCGGGCCTCCTCCTCGGCCGCGATCCGGGCCTCCTCGGCCTTCCGCCGGGCCTCCTCCGCCTGCCGCTCGGCCTCCAGGCGGCGCGCCTCCTCCTCCTCGCGGCGCTTGCGCTCCTCCTCCTCGGCCCGCAGCCTGGCGAGCTGTTCCTGGCGCTCGCGCTCCAGGCGCTCCTCCTCGGCCTTGCGGGCGGCCTCTTCCTCGGCCTTGCGCCGCGCCTCCTCCTCGGCCTTGCGGCGGGCCTCCTCGGCGGCCTTCACCTCGGCCTCGGAGAGGGGCAGCATCCGGTCGAGCCGGTGGCGTACGACGGTGGTGACGGCCTCGGGCTCCTGACCGGCGTCGACGACGAGGTAGCGGCTCGAGTCGGCGGCGGCGAGGGCGAGGAAACCGGCCCGCACGCGCGCGTGGAACTCGGGCGGCTCCGACTCCAGCCGGTCCGGCGCCTCCGTGAACCGCTCCCGGGCGGTCTCCGGCGAGACGTCGAGGAGGACCGTCAGGTTCGGTACGAGACCGCCGGTCGCCCAGCGGGAGATGCGGGCGATCTCGGTCGGGGAGAGGTCGCGGCCGGCGCCCTGGTAGGCGACGGACGAGTCGATGTAGCGGTCGCTGATGACGATGGCGCCCCGCTCCAGGGCGGGCCGGACCAGCGAGTCGACGTGCTCGGCGCGGTCCGCGGCGTACAGCAGCGCCTCGGCGCGGTGGGAGAGCCCGGCCGAGGAGACGTCGAGCAGGATCGAGCGGAGCCGCTTGCCGATGGGGGTGGCGCCGGGCTCGCGGGTGACGACGACCTCGTGGCCCTTGGCGCGGATCCAGTCGGCGAGCGCCTGGACCTGGGTGGACTTGCCGGCGCCGTCGCCGCCCTCCAGGGCGATGAAGAAGCCGGTGGCGGCCGGGGCCTGGGCGGGGTCGGCGCCGCGCAGCGCGTCCCGCAGGTCGCGGCGGAGCGGCACGCCGGCGCGGTCGTCGGTCTTGGCGAGGACGAGCGCGGCGACGGGCAGCAGCAGGGCGCCGACGAGGGCGAGGGTGAAGGCGGCGCCGCCGTGGTCGAAGACGAACGTGCCGGAGTCGGAGACGAGCCGGTGCGGGCCGATCGCCGCGGCGAGCAGCGGCGCGGCGAGCGCGCCGAGGGCGATGCCGACGCGCGCGGTCGCCTGGAGGTGCGCTGTGGTGCGCTCCCGCCGCGGCTCCTCGGTCTCCTGGTCGATCAGGACGTGGCCGGTGTTGGCGGCGACGCCCGCCGCGTATCCGGCGAGGGCGGCGAGGAGCAGCACGGTCGCGGTGTCGGGCACGAGGCCGACCGCGATCAGGGCGACGCCGGTGACGGCGACGGCGAGGGCGAGCAGCCGGCGCCGGGAGAGCACCGGAAGCACGGAGCGGGCGGTGCGGATGCCGACGGCGGTGGAGCCGCTGAGCGCGAGGACGAGCAGCGCGTAGGTGACGGGCCCGCCGCCGAGGTCGAAGGCGTGCAGCGCGGCGAGCGAGGCGGCCGCGGCGACGGCTCCGGCGACGGTGGCGCAGGCCAGGACGAGCAGCGGTACGGCTCCGGTGCGGCCCTTGTCGGCTCCCGTGCCCTTGCCGGCGGGGCGGCGCAGCCCCTCCAGCGGCGAGCGCGGGCGCGGGGTCTGCCCGCCGGGCAGGGTGATCGCGGCGAGGACGCTGACGGAGGCGGCGAAGAGGCCGGCGGCGACGTAGGAGCCGAGGGCGGCCTGGTGGAGCGAGAACCACTCGATGCCGGAGCCGAGCAGGTTGCCGATCAGGGTGGCGGCGAGCAGGACGGCGGCGGCGGCCGGGACGGCGAGGAAGGCGGTGCGCTGGGTGAGCGTGCGCAGCGCGCCGAGGTGGTCGGGGAGCGGCCGGACGGCGTCGCCCTCGACGGGCGCGGCGGGCAGCAGCGCGGGGGCGGCGCCGTCGCGGCAGACGGTCCAGAGGCGCTCGGCGGCACCGGTCAGGAAGACGGTGCCGAGCAGGAACCACAGGGCGTTGCCGGGGGTCCAGTCGATCCACAGGGGCGCGACGACGAGGAGCGCGATCCGCAGCCCGTCGGCGCCGATCATGGTCCACCGCCGGTCGAGGGCGGCGCCGGGCGCGGTCAGGGTGGTGAGCGGGCCGAGCAGCACGGCGCCGAGGAGGACGGTGGCGAGCAGCCGGGCGCCGACGACGGCGGCCACGGCGAGGGCCGCGCCCCGGTACCCCCCGCCGAACGCGCCCTCGGTCAGCGCGGCCTGGAGGCCGAGCAGGACGAGGACGAGGAGGCCGAGGGCGTCGCCTACCCCGCCGACGACCTGTGCGCTCCACAGCCGGCGCAGCGGCTGGTGGCGTACGAGGGCCTTCACGGCCCGCTCCCGGGAATCCGCGACGAGGGCCGCGTCGAAGACGGGGGCGGCGCCGGGGGCGGGTGCGGCTTCGGAGTCGCCCAGAAGCTCTGGCTGCTCTGCTCGCGTCATCCGTCCACCCTATCCGGACGGCCTGGCTCACCGGGTCCACAGCCGAACAAACGTAGGAAGGGCGGGAGCCTCGGCTCCCGCCCTTCCTCACGACCCCGCCGACCGTCCGGACCGCTCCGGCTCGGCCGCCGCGGTCTACTCCGGCTTGGCCGCCGCGGTCTTCTTCGCGGCGGCGGTGGTCTTCTTCGCGGCCGTCGTCGTCTTCTTCGCGGCGGTCTTCTTGGCCGTGGTGGTCTTCTTCGCCGCCGTCTTCGTGGCGGTGGCCTTCTTCGCCGGGGCCTTCTTCGCCGGGGCCTTCTTGGCGGTCTTCTTCGCCGGGGTCTTGGCGCGCTTCTCGGCGAGGAGCTCGTAGCCGCGCTCGGGCGTGATCGTCTCGACGCTGTCGCCGGTGCGCAGGGTCGCGTTGGTCTCGCCGTCGGTCACGTACGGGCCGAAGCGGCCGTCCTTGACGACCACGGGCTTCTCGCTGACGGGGTCGGTGCCGAGCTCCTTCAGCGGCGGCTTGGCGGCGGCCCGGCCACGCTGCTTGGGCTGGGCGTAGATCGCCAGCGCCTCCTCCAGCGTGATGCTGAAGAGCTGGTCCTCGCTGGTCAGCGACCGCGAGTCGGTGCCCTTCTTCAGGTACGGGCCGTACCGGCCGTTCTGCGCGGTGATCTCGACGCCCTCGGCGTCGGCGCCGACCACGCGCGGCAGCGACATCAGCTGGAGGGCCTGCTCCAGGGTGACCGTGTCGAGGGCCATGTCCTTGAAGAGGGAGGCGGTGCGCGGCTTGACCGCGTTCTTGCCGGTCTTCGGGGTGTCCTCGGGCAGGATCTCGGTGACGTACGGGCCGTACCGGCCGGCCTTGGCGACGATCTGGTGGCCGCTGACCGGGTCGGTGCCCAGCTCGAAGTCGCCGCTCGGCTTGGCGAGCAGCTCCTCCGCGTACGCGACGGTGAGCTCGTCGGGCGCGAGGTCCTCGGGGACGTCGGCCTTCTGGTAGCCCTCCTGCTCCCGCTCGCCGCGCTCGACGTAGGCGCCGTAGCGGCCGACGCGGAGCACGATGCCGTCGCCGACGGGGAAGGAGGAGATCTCGCGGGCGTCGATGGCGCCGAGGTCGGTGACGAGCTCCTTGAGGCCGCCGAGGTGGTCGCCGTCGCCGTTGCCGGCGTCGGCGGCGCCGCCCGTCGCGGCCCCTTCGCCCTCGCCGAAGTAGAAGCGCTTCAGCCACGGCACGGACTGGGCCTCGCCGCGGGCGATGCGGTCGAGGTCGTCCTCCATCCTGGCGGTGAAGTCGTAGTCGACGAGCCGGCCGAAGTGCTTCTCCAGGAGGTTGACCACGGCGAAGGAGAGGAAGGACGGCACGAGGGCCGTGCCCTTCTTGAAGACGTAGCCGCGGTCGAGGATGGTGCCGATGATCGAGGCGTACGTCGACGGGCGGCCGATCTCGCGCTCTTCCAGCTCCTTGACCAGGGTGGCCTCGGTGTAGCGGGCGGGCGGCTTGGTGGCGTGGCCGTCGGCGGTGATCTCCTCGGCGGCGAGCGCGTCGCCCTCGGCGACCTGCGGGAGGCGCCGCTCGCGGTCGTCGAGCTCCGCGTTCGGATCGTCGGCGCCCTCCACGTAGGCCTTCATGAAGCCGTGGAAGGTGATGGTCTTGCCGGAGGCCGAGAACTCGGCGTCACGGCCGTCGGCGGAGGTGCCGCCGATCTTCACGGTGACCGAGTTGCCGGTGGCGTCCTTCATCTGAGAGGCGACGGTCCGCTTCCAGATGAGCTCGTAGAGGCGGAACTGGTCGCCGCTGAGGCCGGTCTCGGCCGGCGTGCGGAAACGATCGCCCGAGGGACGGATCGCCTCGTGCGCCTCCTGCGCGTTCTTGACCTTGCCGGCGTAGACGCGCGGCTTCTCCGGCAGGTAGTCGGCGCCGTACAGCTGCGTCACCTGGGCGCGCGCGGCGGCCACGGCGGTGTCGGAGAGCACGGTGGAGTCCGTACGCATGTAGGTGATGAAGCCGTTCTCGTACAGCTTCTGCGCCACCTGCATGGTCGCCTTCGCGCCGAAGCCGAGCTTGCGGCTGGCCTCCTGCTGGAGGGTGGTGGTGCGGAAGGGCGCGTACGGGGAGCGGCGGTACGGCTTCGACTCGACCGAGCGGACGGTGAAGCGGGTGTCGGCGAGGGAGGCCGCGAGCGCGTGGGCCTTCTCCTCGTCCAGGTGGAGCACGGCCTCGCTCTTCAGCCGGCCGTCGGCACCGAAGTCACGGCCCTGCGCGACGCGCTTGCCGTCGACCGCGGCCAGGCGGGCGGTGAGGGAGGAGGGGTCGGAGGGGTCGCCGGCGCGGCCGGTGGAGAAGGTGCCGGTGAGGTCCCAGTACTCGGCGGAGCGGAAGGCGATGCGCTCGCGCTCTCGCTCGACGACCAGCCGGGTGGCGACGGACTGCACGCGGCCGGCGGAGAGGCCGCGCATGACCTTCTTCCACAGGACCGGGGAGACCTCGTAGCCGTAGAGCCGGTCGAGGATGCGGCGGGTCTCCTGGGCGTCGACCATCCGCTTGTTCAGCTCGCGCGGGTTGGCGACGGCGGCCTGGATCGCGTCCTTGGTGATCTCGTGGAAGACCATCCGGTGGACGGGGACCTTCGGCTTGAGGACTTCCTGCAGGTGCCACGCGATGGCCTCGCCCTCGCGGTCCTCATCGGTGGCGAGGAAGAGCTCGTCGGACTCGGCCAGCAGGTCCTTGAGCTTCTTGACCTGCGCCTTCTTGTCCGCGTTCACGACGTAGATGGGCTGGAAGTCGTGCTCGACGTCGACGCCGAGGCGGCGCACCTCGCCGGTGTACTTCTCGGGCACCTCCGCGGCACCGCTGGGGAGGTCGCGGATGTGCCCGACGCTCGCCTCGACGACGTAGCCGGGGCCGAGGTAGCCCTTGATCGTCTTCGCCTTGGCAGGCGACTCGACGATGACGAGTCGGCGGCCGCCGTGTGCGGTCTCGCTGGTCGGGGACAACTTCGCTCTTCTCTCCGGTCGACGCGGTCTGCGCTGGCACGCACGTCAGCGACACGCACGGTGACGCTGGCGTCGCTGCGGAGTGTGACGGTACAACCCGCCCCCGTGTCAAACAGGGAAAGCCCGCAACGGCCACTCGAACGGTAACCCGACTCCTGCCCTTCCTGCCGCCCGGACTGCCGGACCGGCGGGGCGACCGGGTGTGGAGCGCGTCTCAGCCGGTGTCGCTCGCGGCGGCTCAGAGGCGGCCGAAGCACCAGACGCCGAGGGCGAGGAAGGCCGCCCCGGAGAGGCCCGCGAAGGCGGCGGCGGCGCGGGGCGCGACGCCGAGCGCGACGGGCTCGCCGTGCCGGACCCGGACCGTGGTCCACAGCAGCAGAGCGCCTCCGAACAGCGTGAACGCCGTTCCCGCGAAGATCGCCGGCCCGCTCTCCATGCCCGTACCCGCTTCCCGTCCCGGCGCCGTACCCGCGGGGTGTTCCTCTCCCCGAAGTGTCCTGAGGAGGAGGCTGACAGCTTCCGGCGTCGAGGACGCGAATTCCGGGTGAACGACGCGGGCCGGGCCGTCCGGTTTCACGAAGATGGCCGGTAGTGCCCCACTACTCCAGGATCCCTCCGGGCTCTTCCGGAGGGATCCTGGAGCACTCCGGGGCTCTTCCGGAGGGATCCTGGAGCACTCCGGGACTACTCCGCGGCGCGCTCCCCCTCCGGAAGGAGGGACTCCGGCGTGAGGAAGCCCTCCTCGACCAGGAGGCGGATGGCCTGCGGGGTGCGGTCCCGCAGCACCACCGGGTCCTCGCCCATGAGCTGGGCGATCGCGTCGAGGATCCGGCCGGCGCTGAGGGAGCCGTCGCAGACACCCGCGAAGCCGGCGCCCACGTGGTCGACCCGGGTGGCGCGGCGCATGCCCCGGTTCTGGCGGAGGACGACGTGCTCGGGGTCCTCGGCGCCGGGCAGCCCGACCTGCTCCTGGACGACCTCGGGGGCGAGGGTGAAGCTGTCCGCGAGCAGGGCCGCGTCGTCGTGGGTGCGCAGGTAGTCCTGGCGCTCGAAGTGGGCGCGGACCGTCGGGCCGAGCGGCTGCTCCACGGGGTGCGGCCACTCCTCGATCACGATCGACGGCTCGGCCTTCCCGGCGGCCACCGCCGGGTCGCGCCGCAGCGTGATCCAGCCGAAGCCGATGGACCGGGTCCCGCTCGCCTCGAAGGCGTCCAGCCAGCGGTCGTACGCCGCCCGGTAGGCCTCGGGGTCGCCCCGGTGGTCGCCGCTGTCGCGCAGCCACAGCTCGGTGTACTGGGTGATGTCCTGCACCTCGCGCTGGACGATCCAGGCGTCGCAGCCGCGCGGCACCCAGGAGCGGAGCCGGTCCTGCCACTCCTCGCCGTCGACGTGCTGCCAGTTGGCGAGGAACTGCGCGTACCCCCCGTCGTTCAGCCGCTCGCCGGCCTGCTGGACGAGGGCCCGGCACAGGTCGTCGCCGCTCATCCCGCCGTCCCGGTAGGTGAGTCCGGCACCGGGGGAGATCACGAACGGCGGGTTGGAGACGACCAGGTCGTACGTGTCGCCGTCCACCGGCTCGTAGAGCGAGCCCTCCAGGAGCTCGGCCTCGCGGGCCCCGGAGAGGGCGAGCGTCAGCCGGGTGAAGTCCAGCGCCCGGGAGTTGAGGTCGGTAGCGGTGACGAGGGTGGAGTGCCGGGAGGCGTGCAGGGCCTGGATGCCGGAGCCGGTGCCGAGGTCGAGCGCGGCCGCGACCGGGGTGCGGACGGTGATGCCGGCGAGGGTGGTGGAGGCGCCGCCGACGCCGAGGACGACCCCCTCCTCCTTGCTGCCGATCCCGCCGGCGCCCCCGACGGCGCAGCCCAGGTCGGAGACGATGAACCAGTCCTCGCCCTCCGGGCCGCCGTACGGCCGCACGTCGACGGTCGCCCGTACGGCACCGTCCTCCGCCACCACCCAGCCGTCGGCCAGGGCCTCCTCCAGCGGGAGGGCGGCGGCGGCGCGGGCGGACTCGACGGCCTCCTGGAGCAGGAAGAGCCGGACGAGGGTCTCCAGCGGGGAGTCGCCGCGGGTGGCGCGCAGGGCGGGCACGGTCTCGCTGCGGGCGAGCGCCGCGTAGGCGGGGGCGCCGAGCAGGTCGAGCAGACCGTCGGCGGTGAAGTCCGCGGCGAGCAGGGCCTCGCGCAGTCGGGCGGCGTGCGCGGGCACCGGAAGGCTGGTGGTCAGGCTGGTCGTACTCACGTGCTCCATTGTGACGGCCGCCACCGGCAACCCGGCCATCGACAGCCCGACGGCCGGCCGGGGAGTGCCCGGAACCGGCCGCGGCCCGTACGGCTTCCGCGGGTGCTGCGACTCCGTGGGTTCTACGACTCCGCGGAGGCCGAGGCCTTCGCCTTCGGCGAGGCAGAGGCGGGGGCCTTCGCCTTCGGCGAGGCGGAGGTGGTGGGCGCGACCGTGGCTCCCGCCTTCGGGGAGGCGGAGCCGGACGGCGTCTTCGGGACCGCAGGGGTCGGCTTCTGGCAGCCCGGCTGCTTGGCCATGGCCTGGCCCAGCTCGCCGTCCTCCAGGTTGGCCAGCGCGTTCTGGTCCATCTTCTCGATCTTGGTGAGGCCGTCGGCGACGTTCTTCAGGCCCTCGGCGAACTTCTGCTGGTTCGTCGGGTCGAGCGCGTCGACCTGCTTCTTCAGCCCGTCGTAGGCGACGGCGGTCGCGTTGAGCTCCGCGATGACGTCCTTCTGGACCTTCTCGCCGTTCTCGACCGGCGGGACGCCGGCGCTCTCCACGGCCTTGGCCAGCGCCCGGTCGGCGTCCGCGATGTCCTTGAACGCCTTGGAGTCGGCGGCCTGGATCTCCGCCGGACGGCTGTCGGCCGCGGTCGAGATGATGATCTGGTGGGCGTCGGCCCGCTTCTGGATCTGCGGCTTCGCCTGGTCGCAGAACGACTTGGCCCAGTCGTTGACCTTGTCGCCCTCGTCGTCGCTGCAACCGGACAGCACGAGCACCAGTACCGCACCGCCGGACAGCGCTGCCGCAAGCTTCTTGTTCACCGGATCGGTCCCTTCCAAGACTCTCGGCCCCGGAACATACACGCCGCGCGGGTGACTTCCACCTTTCGTACGATGGATTCATCCCGTGTTGAATCCGTTTGACCCAAGCGGCGCCCGGCCTCCGGGCGGTCCTCCCGTCCGGGAAATGAGACGGACGCCACGTCAGGCGACGGCCACCGGACGCCGCTTGGAGGCACGGACCGCGAGGGTCACCACGAGCAGCGCCAGGACGGCGATCCCGGCCCTCACCCAGGGGTTCGCGTCCTCTCCGTGGCCGAAGCGCACCACGGCGGGGGCGATCAGCAGCGCCACCAGGTTCATCACCTTCAGGAGCGGGTTGATCGCCGGCCCGGCGGTGTCCTTGAACGGGTCGCCGACGGTGTCGCCGATCACCGTCGCCTCGTGTGCCGGGCTGCCCTTGCCGCCGTGGTTCCCGTCCTCGACCAGCTTCTTCGCGTTGTCCCACGCGCCGCCGGAGTTGGCGAGGAAGACCGCCATCAGCGCGCCGGTGCCGATCGCCCCCGCGAGGTACGCGCCGAGCGGGCCGACGCCGAGCGCGAAGCCGACCGCCACGGGGGCGGTGACGGCGAGCAGCCCGGGCGTGGTGAGCTCGCGCAGCGCGTCCTTGGTGCAGATGTCGACGACCCGCCCGTACTCGGGGGTCTCGGTGCCGTCCATGATGCCGGGGTGCTCGCGGAACTGCCGCCGCACCTCGTACACCACCGAACCGGCCGACCGGGAGACCGCGTTGACGGCCAGTCCGGAGAAGAGGAACACGACGGCCGCGCCGAGGATCAGCCCGACCAGGTTGTTGGGCTGGGAGATGTCCATGGAGAGTGTCAGCTCCCCGGCCTTCGCGCCGACCTCGGCGACGGAGGTGGCGATGGCGTCCCGGTACGAACCGAAGAGCGCGGCGGCGGCGAGGACGGCGGTCGCGATCGCGATGCCCTTGGTGATCGCCTTGGTGGTGTTGCCGACGGCGTCCAGCTCGGTGAGGACCTGCGCCCCGGCGCCCCTGACCTCCCCGGACATCTCCGCGATGCCCTGCGCGTTGTCGGCGACCGGCCCGAAGGTGTCCATGGCGACGATCACGCCGACCGTGGTGAGCAGCCCGGTTCCGGCGAGTGCGACCGCGAAGAGCGCCAGCATCACGGAGGCGCCGCCGAGCAGGAAGGCCCCGTAGACGGCGAGGGCGATGAGCAGCGCCGCGTACACCGCGGACTCCAGGCCGATGGCGACGCCGGCGAGGACCACGGTGGCGGGGCCGGTGAGCGCGGAGCGCCCGATGTCCTGGACGGGCCGGCGGCCGGTCTCCGTGAAGTAGCCGGTGAGCCGCTGGATGAGCGCGGCGAGCACGATCCCGATGGCGACGGCGACCAGGGCGAGGACCCGCGGGTCGCCGTCGTGCTCGTTCAGACCCGGTTCGGTGACTCCGGCCAGCTCGGCGTAGGAGGACGGCAGATAGACGAAGGCCGCGACGGCGACGAGCACGAGGGAGACGACCGCGGAGACGAAGAAGCCCCGGTCGACGGCGCGCATCCCGCCGCGGTCGGAGCGCCGGGGCGCGACGGCGAGGACGCCGATCACGGCGGTGAGGACGCCGATCGCGGGCACGATCAGCGGGAAGACCAGGCCGTGGTCGCCGAAGGCGGCCTTGCCGAGGATGAGGGCGGCGACCAGGGTGACGGCGTACGACTCGAAGAGGTCGGCGGCCATGCCCGCGCAGTCGCCGACGTTGTCGCCCACGTTGTCGGCGATGGTGGCGGCGTTGCGCGGGTCGTCCTCGGGGATGCCCTGCTCGACCTTGCCGACGAGGTCGGCACCGACGTCGGCGGCCTTGGTGAAGATGCCTCCGCCGACCCTCATGAACATGGCGATGAGGGCGGCGCCGAGGCCGAAGCCCTCCAGGACCTTGGGCGCGTCGGCGGCGTAGACGAGGACGACGCAGGCGGCGCCGAGCAGCCCGAGTCCGACCGTGCACATGCCGACCACCCCGCCGGTGCGGAAGGCGATCCGCAGGGCCCGGTGGGCGGCCTCCACGGGGTCCCGGCCCGGTTCGCCGGGGGCCGGCGCGGCCTCCCGGGCGGCGGCCGCGACCCGGACGTTGGCCCGGACGGCGAGCCGCATCCCGACGTAGCCGGTGAGCGCCGAGAACAACGCCCCGACCAGGAAGAACAGCGAGCGGCCGGCCCGCTGCGACCACGAGTCGGCGGGCAGCGCCAGGAGCAGGAGGAAGACGATGACGGCGAACAGCGCGATGGTGCGCAGCTGGCGGGCGAGATAGGCGTTGGCGCCCTCCTGCACGGCGGCGGCGATCCGCCGCATCGCCGGGGTGCCCTCGTCGGCCTTGAGGACCTGCCGGCCGAAGAGCCGGGCGGTGAACAGCGCGGCGAGGGCGACCCCGGCGATGACGGCGACGATCGTCCGGTTCCCGCTGGTGAGCACCGCCGCGGCGAGGACGGCGGGGGCCTGGGCCATTTCCGGTTCCGGGTGCATGGGCACGGATCATAGGGATCCGAACCATGACGAACCGCCTTCCGGAGGCGGCACCCCGGCGGAATCCATCGATTGCTTCGAAGGCGGACGAAAACAGCGCGTAGGGCAGGCGCGGCGTACGGCAACGGGAAGCAGGGCCTACGGAAGACGGGGCGTACGGGAGGCGGGGCGTACGGAAGACGGGCTTAGAGGTCCTAACAGAAGCTGTTGATCATGTGACTGTCGGCTTGGTTGCTCGTTGGTCTCTTCGTGGCGAAGAGGAGCTCCCGGCCGTGGATCGTG
>NZ_JBHTST010000057.1:0-44393 GCF_042794995.1 Streptomyces sp. NPDC056503 | reverse complement strand
GCGCGGATCCTTGTGATCCGCGCCCCATCGCCGTATCGAAGGCTTTTGCGCTCCCGGCCCGCCGGGTAAGGTTAGGTTAGCCTAATCGATCTCGACGGGAGGTGATCCGCGTGTACGTCTGCTCATGCTTCGGTGTCACGGAGAAGCAGGTCAAGGAGCACGCGGAGGCCGGCGCCTGCACGCCCCGCCAGATCGCCTCCGCCTGCAAGGCGGGAACGGACTGCGGTTCGTGTGTACGCCGCATTCAGGCCATTCTCGGGCGGGGGAACTGCCCGCGCCGCGAACTCCTCGACCAGGGCATGCCGGCCCTCGCGTCGGAGACCGAGGACCTGCCCGAGGCCGTCGAGCTGCCCGAGGCCGCCTAGCCTTCCGGCCGCCTAGCTCGGCTGCTCGATGAGCGTCGAGATGTAGAGCGCCTCGCCCAGCGACTCGATCAGCTCCAGCTGGGTGTCCAGGTAGTCGATGTGGTGCTCCTCGTCCGCGAGGATCTCCTCGAAGAGGTTGGCCGAGGTGACGTCGCCCTTGGCGCGCATGACCTCGATCCCGCGCTTGAGGCGGTCGATCGCCTCCACCTCGACCTGGCGGTCCGCCTGGAACATCTCGGTGATGGTCTGGCCGACGCGCACGTGGAAGAGCCGCTGGTAGTTGGGCAGGCCGTCGAGCATCAGGATGCGCTCGGTCAGCTTGTCCGCGTGCTTCATCTCGTCGATGGACTCTTCGCGGGTGTACTTCGCGAGCTTCGTCCAGCCCTTGTTGTCCTGGATGCGGTAGTGCAGCCAGTACTGGTTGATGGCCGTCAGCTCGCCGGTCAGCTGCTCGTTCAGAAACTCCAGGACCTCGGGGTCGCCCTGCATCGCTCCAGGTTCCTTCCATCACGGGGTGTATCCGCCCCCTCACCGGGCAGGATGGCCGCATCCTCGCACTCCGAATGGGGGGCGTCCAGTAAGTGCAGGCTTAGTAGGACTTGCCCGAATGGGCGCGTCCGGGTGGGTGGCTGGTCATCACCACCCCTTGCCGTCTGTCACCATGGAGGACATGGTTCAGCCGGAGAGCGGAGTACACCGGGACGTGGGGATGCCGGAGATTTCGCCGGAGCTTCCGCCGGGGCAGCGGCTCCAGCGCGGCTGGCCGGTCACCCACTACGGTCCCGTGCCCAAGTTCAAGCCGGAGCGCTGGGAGTTCCGGGTCTTCGGCGCGACCGCCGACGGCGACAAGCGCTGCTGGAACCACGAGGAGTTCTCGGCCCTGCCGTTCTCCACGGTGGTGGCGGACCTGCACTGCGTGACCAAGTTCAGCATGATCGGCGCCGAGTGGGGCGGGGTCGCCGCCCGCGCGATCCTGGAGCTGGCGCCGCCCGCGCCGCACGTCACCCATGTGATGGTCTGGGCCGAGTACGGCTACAGCGCCAACATGCGGCTCGCCGACTTCGCCGCGGAGGGAACGATCTTCGCCACCCACAAGGACGGCGAGCTGCTCACCGCCGAGCACGGCTTCCCGCTGCGGCTCGTCGTGCCGCACCTGTACGCCTGGAAGGGCCCGAAGTGGGTCCGGGGCGTGGAGTACATGACGACCGACCGCCGGGGCTTCTGGGAGGAGCGCGGCTACCACAACCTCGGCGACCCGTGGACCGAGCAGCGCTACTCGTACCAGGAGGAACCGGGCGACGGCCCGGAGCTGTAGCAGCCCCGGGCCGTCGCGTACGGCTCCGTCAGTGGTGGTACCGGTGCACCACCGCGTGGCCCTTGCCCCGTCCGATCAGCCACTTGTTCACCGGCGTGGTGACCAGGAAGGCGACGGCGAAGGCGAAGGCGAGCGCGCCCCAGAACAGGGCGTCGCCCAGGTGCGCGTCCATGGCGCCCGGGACGAGCAGCAGTACGCCGTTGTCGACGATCTCCATCACGAGGATGGAGAGGGTGTCGGCGGCGAGCGCGACCTTGAAGGCGGACCCGAAGTCCAGGCCGGCGGCGAGGACCCCGCGCAGCGTGAGCGCGTAGCCGAAGAAGAACGCGAGGGCGATCGCGAGGACCATGGTCGGCGCGTTGCCCCAGCCCAGCGCGGTGCCGATGATCATGCCGAGGACCTCGCCGATGGCGCAGCCGGTGAGGCAGTGGAGGGTGGCCTTCGCCGCCATGCTCCAGGACGCCGTCCCGCCGTGACCGGCATGACCGGCATGACCGCCGTGACCGCCGTGACCGGCGTGACCGGCGTGACCGGCGTGACCGGCGTGACCGCCGTGACCGGCGTGACCGGCGTGACCGGCGTGACCGGCGTGACCGGCGTGGTCGCCATGACTGCCATGGTCGCCGTGTCCCGCGTGTGCCTCGTGCCCCGCGTGGGTGTCGTGGTGGGTGTGTCCGGCGTGCTGGTCGTGCGTTTCGTGCTCCATGAGGGTGCCCCCAACCTCGGGTAGCGGTTCCTGCTTCCTCAGGAACCGTATACCCCCATGGGGTATTCCTCAATGGGAAATGATCAGAAGGGGATCAGCCTCGGAGCTTCTTCAGCAGCTCGATGTCGGCGACGTGCCCTTCCTTGCCGCCCGGCGTCTCGATGATCAACGGGACACCGTCGGTGGCCGGGTGGCGCAGGAGCTGCCGGAACGCCTCCTCGCCGATGTGGCCGACGCCGATGTTGGCGTGCCGGTCCTTGTGCGCGCCGACGACGTCCTTCGAGTCGTTGGCGTGGATCAGCCGGAGCCGGCCCTCGCCGACCGTGGCGACCAGCTCGTCCAGGGTGCGTACCGCCCCGCCCGGCTCGGCCAGGTCGTGGCCGGCCGCGAAGATGTGGCAGGTGTCGAGGCAGATCCCCAGCTTGGGGTGACGGTCGAGGGCGTCGAAGTACGGGCCGAAGTCCTCCGCCTTGGAGCAGAGCGAGAAGCCCTGGCCGGCCGTGGACTCCAGGAGGAGGTACGGGTCGTCCTCGTGGGTCAGCTCGTCGAGCAGCGGCAGCATCCGCTCCCGCACCTGTGCCAGCGCCTCCTCGCGGGGGCGGCCCCCGGTCGCCGAACCGGTGTGGACGACCACGCCCCGCGCGCCGATCTCCCGGCCGCGCCGCAGCGAGTGGCGCAGCGACTCCACCGACTTCTCGACGGTGGCCTCGGTGGGGGAGCCGAAGTTGATCAGGTACGGGGCGTGCACCCAGGCCGAGATCGACTCGGCGGCGCACTCCTCCCGGAACCGCTCGTCCTGGGCGGGGTTGCCGACCGGGGTGGCCCAGCCGCGCGGGTTGGCGACGAAGACCTGGACGGTCTCGGCGCCCAGCTCGCGGGCGTAGCCGAGGCCGGTCGTGGCGAGACCGCCGGCCACGGGGACGTGGCCGCCGACGGGGTTGCGCATGGTTCTCTCAGATTCCCTTGATCGTGATGGCGACGGTGGAGCCCTCCGGGGCGGTCTTCCCGCCCTCGACGGACTGGCCCGTGACCTCGTCCCCGAGGAAGGGGAAGCTCTTCTCGACCTTCACCTCGAAGCCGGCGGCCTCCAGCTCCTCGCGGGCCTCGTCGGTCGTCATGCCGACGACGTCCGGCACCTCGACCTGGCGCGGCCCCTTGGAGACGGTCAGGGTGACCGCGTCGCCCTTCGCGGCGCGGCTGCCCTCGGCGAGGGACTGGGCGGCGACCGAGCCGGCCTCCTCGGCGGAGTGCACCCGCTCCGGCGCGACGGAGACCTTGAGGCCGGCCTCCTGGAGGGTGGCGGTGGCGTCGGCGACGGTCTCGCCGGTGACGTCCGGGACGTCGACCGGGGCGCCCTTGCTGACCACCAGCGCCACGGCCGAGTCCGGGGCCCGCTCGGTGCCCGGCTCCGGGTCCGAACCGATCACCGCGCCCTGGGCGACGGTCGTGCTGAAGGAGGTGGTGACCACGCCGGGGGCGAGGCCCTGCTCCGTGAGGATCCGCCTGGCCTCGTCGAGCGGCTTGTTCCGCAGGTTGGGCACCTTCACGATCTCCGGACCCCGGGAGAGGGTGAGGGTGACCGTGGCGTGGCTGCGGACCCGCTCGCCGGGCGCCGGGTCGACGTCCATCACGGTGCCGCGCTCGTACGCCTCGCTGAAGGCGCGCTTCGTCGTGCCCAGCTCCAGGCCGGCGTCGGCGAGCCGCTCGGCGGCCACCTGCTCGGTCTGGCCGAGGACGGCGGGGACGCGGGTGAACTGGCCGGCGTTGACGTACCAGACGCCGGCGCCGACACCCAGGGCGAGCAGGACGCCGAGGACGATCAGGAGCGGGCCGCGCGGTGCCGGGCGACGGGCGCGCCGGGGCCCGGCCGACGGGGGCTCGGGCGTCGCGAGGCGGCTGGTGTGCCGCACCTCGTGCGGGTCGGCGGCGTCCGGCCCGGGCACGGGGCGGGCGATCACGCCGGTACGGTCCTCGCCGGTGTCCCGCTGCTCGGTCCGCGCCCGCGGCGGCAGTGCGTCCAGCTGGGCGTCGGTGAGCGTGGCCCGGGCCTCCCGGAGCAGGGCGAGCAGGGCCACGGCGTCGTGCGGCCGGACCTCGGGGTTGCGGGCGGTGGCGGCGGCGACCAGCTCGTCCAGTTCGAACGGGAGCCCGGGGACGTCGGCGGACGGGGCCGGCACGTCGGTGTTCAGGTGCTGGTAGAGGACCTGGGCGGGGGTGTCGCCCGCGTGCGGCTTGGCGCCCGTCAGCATCTCGTACAGGACGACGCCGCAGGCGTACACGTCGGCCCGGGTGTCCGCGGTGCCGTGCTCGATCTGCTCGGGGGCGAGGTACGAGACGGTGCCGAGGACCGCGCCGGTGGTGGCGGTCGCCGAGCCGACGGAGCGGACCAGCCCGAAGTCGGCGACCTTGACCCGGCCGTCGTCCCCTATCAGCACGTTCTCCGGCTTCATGTCCCGGTGCACGAACCCGGCCCGGTGCGCGGCGCCGAGCGCGGCCAGCACCGGCTCCAGGATGTCCAGGGCGGCGCGGGGCTGCAGGGCGCCGCGCTCGCGGAGCACGTCGCGGAGGGTGCAGCCGGAGACGTACTCCATCGCCAGGTAGACGTACGCGCCCTCGGCGCCCTGGTCGAAGACGGCGACCACGTTCGGGTGCGCGAGGCGGGCGACGGACTTCGCCTCGCGGATGAACCGTTCGACGAAGACGGCGTCGGCCGCCAGGGCGGGGTGCATCACCTTGAGCGCGAGGACGCGGTCGAGGCGGGTGTCGACGGCCCGGTAGACCGTGGCCATCCCGCCGACGGCGATGCGCGCGTCGACGCGGTAGCGGCCGTCGAGCAGCCGCCCGACGAGGGGGTCCTGAAGGGTCGTGTCCACGGCGTCGAGTCTACGAGCCGGTAGGGACGGGCCCCGCCCTCCGGGGCCCGACCGCAGCACGCTTGTGACGTACCCCGCTCCGCGCCGGGGTCAGAACGCGGGGCGTTCCGGGTCGAGGCGGGCGCGGCCCTCCGTCGGGGAGGACGCCTCCGCGAAGTGGCGCCGGGGGATGCGGCCGGCGCGGTGCGCCAGCCGGCCCGCCTCGACCGCGTGGCGCATCGCCGAGGCCATCAGGACCGGCTCCTGCGCGCGGGTCACCGCCGAGGCGAGCATCACCGCCGCGCACCCCAGCTCCATCGCGAGCGCCGCGTCGGAGGCGGTGCCCGCGCCGGCGTCGAGGATCACCGGGACGCCGGCCCGCTCCACGATCAGCTCGAAGTTGTGCGGGTTGCGGATGCCGAGGCCGGAGCCGATGGGGGAGCCGAGCGGCATGATCGCCGCGCAGCCGACGTCCTCCAGCCTCCGGGCCAGGACCGGGTCGTCGTTGGTGTAGGGGAGGACGGTGAAGCCGTCGTCCACGAGGGTCTCGGCGGCGTCGAGGAGCTCCACCCCGTCGGGGAGGAGGGTCCGCTCGTCGGCGACCACCTCCAGCTTGATCCAGTCCGTGCCGAGGGCCTCCCGGGCCAGCCGGGCGGTCAGCACGGCCTCGCCCGCGGTGTAGCAGCCCGCCGTGTTCGGCAGCACGCGGATGCCGAGCCGGTCGAGGACGGACAGGACCGAGCCCTGCACGGTGGGGTCGAGGCGGCGCATGGCGACCGTGGTGAGCTCGGTGCCGCTCGCCACCAGGGAGCGCTCCAGGACGTCCAGGCTGGGGGCGCCGCCGGTGCCCATGATGAGCCGGGAGGAGAACTCCGTACCACCGAGGGTGAACACGTCGTCGGACATCGCGCTCAGCCCCCCTGCACCGCGGTCAGGACCTCGACCCGGTCGCCGTCGGCGAGCAGCGTCGCCGCCCACTCCCCGCGCGGCACCACCGTCTCGTTGACGGCGGCGGCGACTCCGGAGGGGGCGGTGGTGAGGCCGGTGACCAGGGCCTCCAGGGAGACGGGGGCGGCGAGCGCGCGCGGCTCCCCGTTCACGGACACGTTCATGCGGGCTGCTCCTGACGTACGGAGAGAGCGGTGGGGAAGCGGCGGGGGGAGAAGGGGCGCGCCTCGTCGGGGAGGAGGCCGGTGGTGAGCACCTCCGCCATGACGTCGCCGGTGACGGGGGTGAGGAGGATCCCGTTGCGGTAGTGGCCGGTGGCCAGGTCGAGGCCGGGCAGGGCGCTCGGGCCGAGCAGCGGCGCGTTGTCCGGGGAGCCGGGGCGCAGTCCGGCCAGCGTCTCGGTGAGCGGCAGCTCGGTGAGGCCGGGGACCAGCTCGTGGGCGTCGCGCAGCAGCTCGTACACCCCGCCCGCGGTCACCGTGGTGTCCCAGCCCAGCTCCTCGCTGGTGGCGCCGACGACCAGCTCGCCGTTCTCGCGCGGCACCAGGTAGACGTGGCTGCCGCGGACCACGGCCCGGACGGTGCGGGAGAGGAAGGGGGCGTACGGGGCGGGGATCCGCAGCCGCAGGACCTGGCCCTTCACCGGGCGGACCGGCGGCAGGACCGACGGCGGCACGCCCGCGAGGCGGCCGCTGAGGCTGCCGGCGGCGAGGACGGTCCGGCCGGCGGTCAGCTCGGTGCCGTCGCCCAGGACGACTCCGCGCGCCCGGTCGCGGACCACCGTGAGCCGCTCGGCGAGCGCCCGGTGGAAGACCACCCCGGCCCGCTCGCAGGCGGTGAGCAGCGCGGCGGCGAGCCGGCGCGGGTCCACCTGGTGGTCGCCGTCCACCCGGAGCCCGCCGCGCACGCCGGGCGCCAGCATGGGCTCCAGACGGCGGCACTCGCGGCCGCTCAGCCATTCGGAGGCGAGTCCGCAGCGGGTCTGGAGGGCGTGCAGCTCGCGCAGGTGGGCCCGGTCGTCGGCGTCGAGCGCGACGGCGAGCGTGCCGCAGGCCCGGTAGCCCACGTCGAGGCCGGTGGCCTCCTCCAGCTCGGCCACGAACGCGGGGTAGCGCTCGGCGGAGGCGAGGTTGAGCCCGAGCAGGGTCTCCTCGCCGTAGTGCAGTTCGGTGACGGCGGCGAGCATGCCGGCCGCGACCCGCGCGGCGCCGCCGCCCGGTGCGGGGTCGACGACCGCGACGGTCAGCCCGCGCAGGGCCGCCCGCCAGGCCGTGACGAGGCCGATGACGCCGCCGCCGACCACGAGGACGTCGGTGGTCGCGGTGACGTCGGTGGTCGCGGTGACGGTGCCGTCGTGGGTGCTGTCGTTGGTGCTGTCGGAAGAACGCATGGGCGTTCCCGCCCCTCCCTTCGCCGGCATGACCCGGATCAGGTTCGTACGGTCGGAGGCCGGCCAGCCTCCCTCTCAGCCCGGTGCGTCCGGGCTCCCGCGAGTGGTGTGTGCCCGCCACCCTAGCCCCCGTCGCCGGAGCGCCACAGAGGGCCTTCTATCTGACGATGTGTCAGATGCGTATGGTGGACGAGTGAGCGAGCAGAAGCAGAACCAGCGGCACGTCGTGATCGTCGGCGCGGGCATGGCGGGCGTGCAGACCGCCGTCGCCCTGCGCGAGCAGGGCTTCGAGGGCCCCGTCACCCTCATCGGCGCCGAACCCCACCAGCCCTACGACCGGCCCCCGCTCTCCAAGGCGGTCCTCCTCGGCAAGGCCGAGCACTCCGCCTTCGACGTCGACTTCGAGTCCCTCGGCGTCGACCTCCGCCTCGGCCTCGACGCGACCGGGCTGCGCCCCGCCGCCCGCGAACTCGTCACCGAGGAGGGGCGCTTCCCGTACGACGCCCTCGTCCTCGCCACCGGCGCCCACCCGCTCACCCTCCCCGGCACCGGGGGAGTCCCCGGCGTCCACCTGCTGCGCACCCTCGACGACGCCGTCCGCCTCGGCCCCGTCCTGGCCGGCGGCGGCCCCGTCGTCGTGGTCGGCGCCGGCTGGATCGGCGCCGAGTTCGCCACCGCCGCCCGCGAGGCCGGCTGCGCCGTCACCGTCGTCGAGGCCGCCGCCCTCCCGCTCGCCGGCGCCCTGCCCGACGAGGTCACCACCGTCATGGCCGGCTGGTACGCCGAGAGCGGCGCCGAACTCCTCACCCACGCGCGCGTGGCCACCGTCCGCCCCGGCGCCGTCGTCCTCGCCGACGGCCGCGAGCTCCCCGCCGACGCCGTCGTCGTCGGCATCGGCGCCCGCCCCGCCACCGACTGGCTCGCGGACTCCGGCATCGCCCTCGACCCGAGCGGCGCCGTCACCGCCGACGACCGGCTGCGCACCTCCCTGCCCGACGTGTACGCGGTCGGCGACTGCGCCTCCTTCCCCTCCGCCCGCTACGGGGAGCGGCTCCTCGTCCACCACTGGGACAACGCCCTCCAGGGCCCCCGCACGGTCGCCGCCGACCTCACCGGAGCCGACGGCCCCGCCCCGGAGCCGTACGACCCCGTCCCGTACTTCTGGTCCGAGCAGTTCGGCCGCTTCGTCCAGTACGCCGGCCACCACGCCGGCGCCGACGCCCTCGTGCGGCGCGGCGACCCGGCCGGGGCCTCCTGGTCGGTGCTCTGGCTGCGCGGCGGGGTGCCGGTCGCGCTCCTCGCCGTCGGCCGCCCCCGCGACCTCGCCCAGGGCCGCAAGCTCATCGAGGCCGGCACCCCCCTCGACCCCGAGCGCGCCGCCGACCCGGCCGTCCCGCTGAAGTCCGCGGCCCGGTAGTCCGTCCCTTCCGGGTCGGCCGGGAGCCCGGCGGGATCCGGAAGGGACGGCCGGGGCCGTCTCCCGCCCGGCGCCACCCCCGTACGGAGGCGTCGGGGCGGGCCCGACTACCGACTGTCGGTCCCGGATGGCAGGCTTGTCCCGTGACCGAGATTGACGCAAACATCGATGCTCTCGTCCCCGCCTGGCTCTACCTCCCCGACATCGCGGAGATGCTCGACGTCGAGGTGACGCGGGTGCGGCAGCTGGTGAAGGAGGGCCAGCTGATCGCCGTGCGCCGCGGAGAGAACAACGCTCTCCAGGTGCCCGCCGCCTTCATCCAGGACGACAAGGTCGTCAAGGGCCTCGCCGGGACCCTGACGCTCCTGCGGGACGACGGCTTCTCCGACGAGGAGATGCTGGAGTGGCTCTTCACCGCCGACCCCACCCTGCCCGGCACCCCCGCGCAGGCCCTCGGCGAGAATCGCGGCACGGAGGTGAAGCGCCGCGCCCAGGCGCTCGCCGTCTGACACACCGGACCACCACCGCCGGCGCCGCGGCCCCACGCCGCGGCACCGGCGCCACCCGACGGGGGGAACCACCATGCCCACGCCTCGTGAGCAGCTCGCCGACGCCCGGCTCTACCTGTGCACCGACGCCCGGAAGCGCCAGGGCGACCTGCCCGCCTTCCTCGACGCCGTGCTCTCCTCCGGCGTGGACATCGTGCAGCTCCGCGACAAGGGCATGGAGGCCGGCGAGGAGCTGGAGCACCTCGCCGTCCTCGCCGAGGCCTGCCGCCGCCACGGCAAGCTCCTCGCCGTGAACGACCGGGCCGACGTCGCCCACGCCATCGGCTCCGACGTCCTCCACCTCGGCCAGGGCGACCTGCCCGTCCCCGCCGCCCGCGCCATCCTCGGCGACGAGGTCCTGATCGGCCGCTCCTGCCACGCCGAGTCCGAGGCGGCCGCGGCCGCCGCCGAACCCGGCGTCGACTACTTCTGCACCGGCCCCTGCTGGCCCACCCCCACCAAGCCCGGGCGGTACGCTCCCGGCCTCGACCTGGTGAGGTACGCCGCGGGGCTCGCCCAGGACCGCCCCTGGTTCGCCATCGGCGGCATCGACGAGACCAACCTGGACCAGGTCCTCGACGCCGGCGCCCGCCGGATCGTCGTCGTCCGCGCGCTCACCGAGGCCGACGACCCGGCCGCGGCCGCCGCCTCCCTCGCCAAGCGCGTCCGCGAGCGGGCCGACGCCTGACCCGACCGGTTCCGAGGGGAAGCCGCCACCCCCGCCCTGTGGGGACGGGGTGGGGAGGGGGCGATTCCGGCGTCACCCCGATGTCCGAAAAGTTGTCCAGAACGCGGACGCCGTTTCCGCGCTCACCTGGACCCCGTCTAACCTGCCGGTATGGCCCTTGGAACCGCTTCCGTCCGTACGGACCGCGCCCGCACGGTCCGCGAGATCCTCGCCGCCGGGACGTCGTACTCCTTCGAGTTCTACGCGCCCCGGACGGCCAAGGGCGAGCAGGTCCTCTGGAACGCCATGCGTCGCGTCGAGGCCGTCGGCCCCAGCTTCGTCTCCGTGACCTACGGCGCCGGCGGCTCCACCCGCGGCGGCACCGTCAAGGCCACCCAGAAGATCGCCTCGGACACCACCCTCACCCCGGTCGCCCACCTCACCGCCGTCGACCACTCCGTCGCCGAGCTGCGCAACGTCCTCGGACAGTACGCGGACGCCGGCATCCGCAACATGCTCGCGCTGCGCGGCGACCCGCCGGGCGACCCGCTGGGCGAGTGGGTCGAGCACCCCGAGGGCGTCCAGTACGCCGCCGACCTCGTGCGGCTCATCAAGGAGTCCGGCGACTTCTGCGTCGGCGTCGCCGCCTTCCCCGAGATGCACCCCCGGTCCGCCGACTGGGACACCGACATCCGCCACTTCGTCGACAAGTGCCGGGCCGGCGCCGACTACGCGGTCACCCAGATGTTCTTCGACCCCGAGAACTACCTGCGGCTGCGCGACAGCGTCGAGAAGGCCGGCTGCGAGACCCCGATCATCCCCGAGGTCATGCCCGTCGTGAACGTGAAGACCCTCGACCGGCTGCCCCAGCTCAGCAACGCCGCCTTCCCCCCGGATGTGAAAGAGCGCATCCTCGCGGTCAAGGACGACCCCGCCGCTGTACGCTCCATCGGTATCGAGTTCGCGACGGAGTTCTGCGCGCGCCTGCTGGCCGAGGGTGTACCCGGACTGCACTTCATCACGCTCAACAGCTCCACCGCGACGCTCGAGATCTACGAGAATCTCGGACTGCACCAGCAGTCCTGACCGGTCGTACCCGCCCCGACCCGCGGCGGTGGCCGTAGAGAGGGGCGGCGGGGCATGGGGTGGACGGTCCTCTACATCGCTTTCGGCCTGGTGGCGCTCTGGCTGCTCGGCGAGGTGCTCCTCCAGTACAAGGCGCGGCTCCGCTGGCGGCTCCTCGCCTTCTGCGGCTTCCTCGGCGTGGTCGCCGGCGTGCTGCTGCCCTCGGTGGCGGTCATCATCGCCGGCGCGGTCGCCTTCGCCGTCGGCCAGACCTTCGTGACGCTCTCCTTCCGCCGGGGCTTCTCCACCGGCTGGGCCGTCGGCGGCAGCCCCGGCGCCAGCCGCCGCCGCAAGGCGGGCCCGACCCCCGAGGCCGGCCCGACCCTGGAGGTCTCCGGCCTCTCCTACGAGTCCCACGAGGGCCCGGGCGGAGCCCCTGCCCCCGGCCCCGACGCCGAGGAACTGCGCGCCGGAGACGAGCCCGCCCCCGTCTACGAGCCGCAGCCCCTGCCCGAGGACACCGGCCAGTACGGCGTCTACGGAGGCCACGACCAGCAGCAGGGCTACGGGCAGCAGCCCGGTTACGAGCAGCCCGGCTACGAGCAGCAGCCCGGCTACGACACCACCGGTTACGACACCGGAGGCTACGGCGCCGGTTACGCCCCCGCCGCCGCCCAGGACACGCCCGCGTACGACACCTACGCCACCGGCTACGAGCAGCAGCCCGGCTACGACTACGGCACCGCAGGCGCCCCGCAGCAGTACGCCGCCTACTCCGACCCGTACATCGGCCCGGGCACCGACGGCCAGCAGTACACCTCGTACTACGGCGACTCCTACGCCCCCTCGTACACCTACGACACCCCGCCCGGCGGCGTCTGGGTCCCGCAGCAGCGCGACACCGACGAGCAGCCGCCGCAGGCGTACACCCCCGGGCAGTACGGCTACGAGCAGCACCCGGACGAGCAGTCCCAGTACCGCTACTGAGGTCCCGGCAGGGCGCGCCCCGGCCGGCCGGGGCGCGTCACCGCGAGCCGCGGAACTCCGCGCCCTCGACGATCAGCCCGGCCACCAGCGCGCCCGACATGCCCGCGTGGGCGAGCCCGCCGCCCGGATGCGACCAGCCGCCCGCGAAGTACAGCCCGGGCACCGGGGAGAGAGTGGCGGCGGGCAGCCACCGCCCCCGGGCGTCCGCCAGCGCCGGACCCGGCACCTCGGGCGTCCCCGTCGCCTCCCGCACGTCCTCCGGGGTGCGGACCACCTGCCAGAGCAGCCGCTCGGCCAGCCCCGGCACGGCGTGCCCGGCGGCCTCCACCATCCGCCCGGCGAGCCCCGCCCGGTCCTCCTCCGGCGCCAGGTCCACGCGCGCGGAGACCGTCACCGACTCGTGGTCGGCGTCGGGCCGCAGCGCCGGGTCGTCCGGCCGCAGCACCGTCACCGTGGGCCGGGCGCCGTCCCCGTGGACGACGGTCCGGTGCGCGGCGCCGTCCTCGCGGGCGCCGCGGAGGGCCAGCAGGACCGTCAGCCGGCCGGTGCCGTGCCGCTGGAAGGCCGGCCACTCGTCGGCGCGCTCCCACGGCAGCACCTGCTCCCGGTAGAGCGCCGGCACGGGAGCGCCCGCGACCACGTGGTCCGCCGGCACCGTCTCGCCCGACTCCAGCCGGACCCCGACCGCCCGGCCCGCCTCGGTCAGCAGTTCGTCCACCCGCGCGTCGAAGACGAACTCCACCCGCCGCTCCCGGCAGCGCTCGTACACCGCGTCCGCGAGCGCCCGGATGCCGCCCGCCACGTACCAGCTGCCGAAGGTCTGCTCCATGTACGGCAGGACGACGGCGGACGCCGGTGCGCTCGACGCCGGAAAGCCGTACGCCTCCGCGTACGAGTCCAGGAGCGCGATCAGCCGGGGGTCCCGCAGCTCCCGCTCGCCGACCTGGGCGAGCGTCCGCGTCGGGCGGCGCAGCAGCCCCGCCCTCAGCGCCGGGTACGGCTCGCGGGCGAGCGCCTTCGGGTCGGCCGGCTGCGGCTCCTCCAGGAGCGGGCGGCGGGTCCGGTCCCACGCCTCACGGGCCCGCACCAGGAACTCCCCCCAGCGCTCGCCCGCGCCCGCGCCGAGCGCCGCGTCCAGGGCGGCGACCGTGCCGGCCCGGGAGGCGTTCGGCAGGTCCACGCGCGTGCCGTCGGCGAAGACGTGCCGGGCGGCCGGATCGACCTGGCTCAGCCCGACGCACTCCTCCAGCGGCCTCTTCCCCGTCTTCACGAACAGATCGCGGTAGACCGCCGGCAGGTGCAGCAGCCCCGGGCCGGTGTCGAAGGCGAACCCCTCGCGCTCGAAGCGGCCCACCGCCCCGCCGTACGTCGACGTCCGCTCGTACACCGTCACCGCGTGTCCGGCGACCGCGAGCCGTGCCGCCGCCGCCATGGCGCCGAGACCCGCGCCGATCACCACAATCCGTCCCATGTCAGGGACCCTATCGGCCCCCGCCGACGGACCGGTCCGCAGGTGGGCCGCCCTCCGCCGCCGCGAGTCTGCGCTCCTCGCGGCGCTGCGCCCTGCGGCGCAGGAAGCGCCGGATCCGGGAGGCCAGGAAGACCAGCAGCCAGATGCCGAGCGCCAGCAGCACGGCGGCGATCACCGCCGCCGCCACCGGATGGAATATCGCGAAGGTGATGACGCCGGCGACGGCGAGGTCCTCGCCCGTGCTGATCGCGATGTTGGAGAACGGCTCCGGCGAGGTGTTCACCGCCATCCGGGTCCCCGCCTTGACCAGATGGCTCATCAGCGCCGTCGAACCGCCGATCGCCCCCGCCGCCAGCTCCGGCAGCGAACCGCTCTCACCGGCCAGCAGGGCGGCCACCACGGCCCCGGCGACCGGCCGGATCACCGTGTGGACGGAGTCCCACACGTTGTCCACGTACGGCACCTTGTCCGCGACCGCCTCGATCAGGAACAACACGCCGGCCGCGACCAGGACGTCGGTGCGCTGGAGCGCCTCGGGCACCTCGTCGGTGAGCCCGGTCGCGCCGAAGACGCCGAGCAGCAGGACCACCGCGTAGGCGTTGATCCCGCTCGCCCAGCCGCTGGTGAAGACCAGGGGGAGTACGGACACGCTCGTGATCGTAACGAGGCCGCGCCCGCCCGTCACGGGAGCCGACTGAGTATCCGTACCTAGTGGCCGAGATGAGTACCCGCGCGGATGGGGGAGGGGCCGCCCGGAGGAGAGAGTGGAGCCCACGGAAGGGGCGCGGCTCCGCACCGCCGGCACGGGGCTGCGGAACGGGGCCGCGCGCCTGCCGGCACGGGGGACGTGCACGGGGGTGTACGAAAGGAAGCGCCGGTCCGGCGTGGCTCGGGGGGATCGAGCCTCGCGGGACCGGCGCTTTTTCGTGATCTGGGATCCAACATCCCGGATCCAACATCCCGGATCCGAGGTCCTGGATCCAACATCCTGGATCCGATGTCCCGGATCCAATGTCCGGTGTCCGATGTCTGGGATCCGATGTCTCGGACATTGGATCCCAGACATCGGATCCGGCTCAGCAGCCTCCGCCCACCCGCCCGTGCAGCAGCAGCGACAGCGCCGCGTGGACGTCGTCCAGGGAACGCTCGCTCTGGAAGGCCTTCCAGTCCAGGGCGGCGACCAGGACCATGCCGACCAGGGCCGCGGCCGTCAGCTGGACGTCGATCTCCTCGCTCAGTTCGCCCTCCTCGACGCCGTCGCGCAGGACCCCCTCCACGACGGCGACGGCCTCCTGGCGGACCACCAGGAGCGTGGAGTTCCAGGCGCGGTTGGTGCGCCAGAGCTCGGCCACGTACAGCTGGGTGAAGGCGGGGTAGCGGTCGATGAAGACGAGGCCGGCGCGGATCATCGCGTCCAGCGCGGCGACGCGGCTGTCGCCCCGCGCCGCCGTCTCCTCGGCCGCCGTCCGCAGCGAGGCGGTGAGGAGGGAGACGCCGTGGCGCAGCAGCTCCTCGAAGAGCTCGGTCTTGCTCTTGAAGTTGTAGTAGACCGTGCCCTTGGCCACCCCGGCCCGCTCGGCGATCTCGTCGACCGTCGTGGCCGAGAACCCCTGCTCGGCGATGAGGGTGACGGCTGCCTCGTAGAGCTTGGCGCGGGTGGCCTGGCGGCGGGTGCTGCTGCTGTCCATGGGGTCGATTCTCACAGAGGCGGTGCGGGTCACAGCGACAGTTCGGGGTGGAGCCGGTCCAGTGTCCACACCTGCTTGCGCCGCGCGGTGACCGAGGTCAGGGCGAGCGCGCCCAGGGTGAAGGCGGTGAGGACGGCGACGGCCTCCCAGACCGGACCCGTCCCGCCGCCGGAGATGAGCCGGCGCAGCGCCTCGACCACATGGGTCATCGGCAGGAAGGGGTGGACGGCGTTGAAGAAGCCCGGGCTGGTCTGCACCGGGTAGGTGCCGCCCGCCGAGGTCAGCTGGACCATGAGCAGGGCCAGCACCAGGATCCTTCCGGCCGCGCCGAAGCGGGCGTTGAGCCACTGGATGATCGCGGCGAAGCAGCAGGTCACGAGCGCGAGGAAGCCGATCGTGCCGGCCGCCCTGGCCATCTCCAGGCCGAGGCCCCAGTGCAGGACGGAGAGGAGCGCGCCGACCTGGAGGACTCCGATCGCCGCCACCGGGAACCAGCCGGCCAGCGCGATCCGCCAGGCGGAGGCGCCCGCGGCGAGGGCCCGGCGGTTCATCGGCTGGATGATCATGTAGGCGACCATCGCGCCGACCCAGAGGGAGAGCGGGATGAAGTACGGGGCGAAGCCCGTGCCGTAGTTCGGCGCCTTGTGGAGCGTCTGGGCGGCCAGCTTCACCGGGTCGGCCATGACCTCCGTACGCCGGTCGCGCTCGTCCTTGTCGTAGTCCGGGATCTGGTCGACGCCGTCCTTGAGTCCGGTGGCGAGCGAGCCGGAGCCGTCGGCGAGCTTGAACAGGCCGCCGTCGAGGTCGCCGGCGCCCTTCTTCAGCTTGCCGACGCCGGTGTCCAGGCTGACCGATCCGGCGCGGGCGCCGGTGATGCCGGTGTGCAGCTGTTCGGCGCCGTCGGCGACCTTCTTCGCGCCCTTGTTGAGCTCGTTGATCTTCCGGATGGCGCCCTCGACGTCCTCGTCCAGGTGCGGGGCGCGGGCGGCCAGCTCGTCGGCTTCCTTCTTCAGCTTCTTCAGCCGCGCGTCGAGCGTCTTCAGGTCGCCACTGCCGTCCTTGGTCAGCTCGTGCACGTCGTCCGCGATGGTGGCGACGTCCCCGGCGGTGGTCGACGCCTCCTTCAGGGCCGCGCACACCTCCTTGGGGTCGGGGAGCGTGACGCCCTCCGGCAGTTCGACCGGCGCGGTGGCGCCGGGCTTCGCGCAGGACTCGCGGTGCAGCCGGCCGAGGGTGTCGTCCGCCTTGTGGGCGGCGGTGCGCAGCAGCGGGGCGCGGCGGACCAGGTCCTCCAGGTCGTTGCGGGCGGCGGTGGCCGAGTCGGAGACCAGCTTGGCGGTGTCGCGGATCGACTTGCCGTTGTTCGCCAGGTACGGGCGGACCTTGTCCGCGGTGCCGTTCACCTTGTCGGCGAGGGCCTGGGTGCCGTCCGCGACCTTGCGCGTACCGGTCTGGACGTCCTTGGATCCCTTGTCCAGCCTCTTGAGGCCGGAGGCCAGGTCGCCGCTGCCGGTCTTGGCGTCGGTCAGGCCGTCGGAGAGGTCCTTGGAGCCCTTCTTGGCCTTGTCCACGCCCTTCTTCAGGTCGGCCGCGCCCTTGGCGGCCTCGGCGGTGGCCTCGTGGATGTCGGAGAAGGAGATGAAGATCTTGTCGAGGAAGGTCCGGGAGGACTTGGTGGAGGCGGCGGTACGCACCTCGGAGAAGACCGTCCGCGAGATCTGGCCGACGATGTAGTTGTTGGAGTCGTTCGTCCGGACCTTCAGGGCGCCGGTCTCGGGGGAGTCCCCGGAGCTGGAGGCGATCCGCTCGCTGAAGTCGTCGGGCACGGTCAGGGACAGGTAGTACCGGCCGTCCTCGACGCCCTCGCGCGCCTCGGCTTCGCCGACCTCGTGCCACTCGAAGGTCCTGCTCTCCAGCAGCCCCTCGGTGAGGTCCCGTCCGGCGGTGATCCGCTTGCCGTCGGTGGTGGCGCCGCGGTCCTCGTCGACCAGGGCCACGGGCAGCCGGTCGAGCCTGCTGTACGGGTCCCAGAACGAGTACAGGTACAGGGCGCCGTACAGCAGCGGCAGCAGCAGGACCGCGACGAGCGCGGCGCGCGGCAGCTTGCCCCTGCCGAAGCGCCTCAGCTCAAGCGCGGCCAGTTTCGGCGAGCGCATCGTCCGCCCCCTCCTCGGTGATGTCGTCTTCGGCGGTGGTCTTCGGGTCCGGGTCCGCCTTCGCGGGCGTGGCGACCGTGGTGATCCGCAGGGCGCCGGCCGGGGCCTCGCTGCAGACGGCGAGGACGGTGGTGCCGGCGTCGGCCACCGCGCGCAGCAGCGTCCAGGCCTCGGCCCGGTCGGCGTCCGACAGCTTCAGGTCCGTGTCGTCCACGCCGAGCAGCCGGGGCCGGCCGATCAGGGCCAGCGCGATCGACAGCCGCAGCGCCTCCAGGCGCTCCAGGTCCCGTACGGAGGTCCGCTCGCCCTTCGGCAGGGCGGCGAGGTCGAGCCCGGCGGCCGCCACGGCCTCGTCGATCCGGGCGCGGGCCTCGGCGGCCCGGGTGCCGGGGCGGCGCAGCAGGCCGCGGACCGAGCCGTCGAACCGGCGCTGGAGCAGGGCCCGCTCGCGCAGGTGCTCGGCGACCGTGAGCGACGGGTCGAGCTCGCTCACGCCGGGGACCTGGCCGAGCGCGGCGATCCGGCGCACGGCGGCCATCCGGCGCGGCAGCGGCAGCCCGCCGATCTCCGCGGTGCCCTCCTTGGTCCTCATCCGGCCGGTGAGCGCGAGCAGCAGACAGGTGCGGCCGGTGCCGGACGGGCCTTCGAGCGCCACCAGGGACCCGGCCCCGGCGCGGAAGGACACGTCCCGGAAGGCCCAGCCGCGGGGGCCCGTGAGCCCCAGGCCCGCGACGGCGAGCTCGGCGCCGTGCGCCGCCGGGTCGCGGCCGGCGCCGGTCTCCCCGCCGGCGCCCTCCGGAGACGGTCGTGTGGTCAGGTCGTCGGATCCCATGGATCCACCCCCCGCTTCCCCACTTTTGAACTGACTGGTCAGTCCAAAAGTTACCCGCGAGTTGAGCTACTGGCAAAACCCCAGGTCAGGGCCATTGTCAGTGGTCGACTGCACGATGGACACAGACGGCGACAAGACCGTCACCCGACGACAGGAGGCTCGTCATGGCCAGTCCTTTCGCAGCAGCCGACGTCCACCCCGTGTCCCGCAGGACCGGCGCCCCGCCCGCCGCCCTCGACCTGCTCGCCAAGGCCCGCGCCGGAATCGACGAGGCCGCGGCCCTCGACCGCCCCCACGAGAGGTACGCCACCGCGCACCTCGCCGCCCTGCGCGCCGCGGCCGCCGTCCTCGCCGCCCGCGCCCGCCCCGTGCCCCGCACCCGCCGGCGCCAGGCCATAAGGAGCGCCTGGGAGCTGCTGCCGCAGCTCGCGCCCGAGCTCACCGAATGGAGCGCCCTCTTCGCCTCCGGCGCCCCGCGCCGCGCCCTGGCCGAGGCCGGGGTCGCCGCCGCCGCGACCCCGCGCGAGGCCGACGACCTCGTGAGGGACGCCGCCCACTTCCTGCGGCTGGTCGAGCGGCTGCTCGTGCTCCAGCCGGTGCTGCCCAGGCAGCCCCCGGCGGACGGCGCCGCCGGTTGATCCGCGGGGCAGCGCCGAGGCCATAGGGTGGGGAGGTCCGTACCCGTCACCGAGGAGTCAAGAGCCGTGCCGGACCCTTCCTCTGTCTTCGGCCGCGAGGCGTCGTCGCGCCCGTCGCGCGCCTCCCTGCGCACCGCCGTCGTCTGGGACGTCCTCAAGGACGCCCTCGACCGCCGGGTCGGCAGCACAGGGAACGCCGCCCTGGAAGTCCTCGACACCGGCGGCGGCTCCGGCAACTTCGCGGTGCCGGTGGCCCGCCTCGGCCACCGCGTCACCGTCGTCGACCCCAGCCCCAACGCGCTCTTCGCGCTGGAGCGCCGCGCCGCCGAGGCCGGGGTCGCCGAACTGGTGACCGGTGTCCAGGGCGACGTCCGCGGTCTCTTCGACGTGGCCGAGCGGGGCGCCTACGACGCGGTGCTCTGCCACGGCGTCCTGGAGTACGTGGACGACCCGGCCGAAGGCGTACGGAACACGGTGGCCGCGCTCCGCCCCGGCGGCGCGCTCAGCCTCCTCGGCGCCGGACTCGGCGGCGCGGTCCTCGCCCGCGCCCTCGCCGGACACTTCACCGAGGCCCGGACCGCCCTCGGCGACCCCGACGGACGCTGGGGCGCCGGTGACCCCGTGCCCCGGCGCTTCACCGCCGAGCAGCTGACCGGACTGGCCGAGGAGGCGGGCCTCACCGTGAGCGCCGTCCACGGCGTGCGGATCTTCGCCGACCTGGTCCCCGGCGTCCTCGTCGACACCGAGCCCGGTGCCGCCGAGGCCCTGCTGAAGCTGGAGGCCGCCGCGGCCGAGCTGGCCGCCTTCCACGCCGTCGCCACCCAGCTCCACGTGCTCGCCGAGAAGCCCGTCTGATCCGGTGGAACTCCGGGGCCGCGCCACCCGTTCGGAGGTGCGGGTCCGGCTCTGCCGCAGGCCGCCCCATATGCGGCTTCGCGCCGTATGATCGAGGGAAACCATCCGGCATGACGGACGGGCGGCTGGGGAATCAACGCCTCACCAACCGAACCGCGTGGCGGCCCGGGTGGGCTGATCGGCATTGAGGGCGGGTTTCACGGGGGCGATTCCCTGCCTATCCTGAAAGGGCCGCAAACCGGTCGCCCCCGCGACCGACGACTAGGAGGACTCCGTGCCGCTCTCGGAGCACGAGCAGCGAATGCTCGAGCAGATGGAGCGAGCGCTGTACGCCGAAGACCCCAAGTTCGCGACAGCGCTCGAGGGAAGCGGGCTGCGCACGTACACCCGGCGACGGGTGTATCAGGCAGTGGCCGGCTTCCTGGTGGGTATCGCGCTCCTCATGGCCGGAATGGTCGCACAGCAGATCTGGATCAGCGTGGTGGGATTCCTCGTCATGCTGGGCTGCGCGGTCCTGGCGGTCACCGGCTGGCGCAAGGCGCCGAAGCCGGGTGAGCAGGCGCAGCAGGCCCGTGGCCATCAGGCCCGGGCGCGACGCTCCATGATGGACCGGATCGAGGCGCGGTGGCAGCGACGCCGCGACGAGCAGCAGGGCGGCGGCCACTGACGCGGCCCTGAGCGGAGACCCCGCACCCCGTACCCTTACGCGCCCCGCCGGCCCCGAGCCCTGGCGGGGCGCAGCTCTGTCTCCGCGCGGCCTCCGCCACGGGCCGCGCCCGCGCCGTGCCGGCCGAGCCCACGCCACAGACCGCGCCCGCGCCGCCGTCCCCCGTGGGCAGGCGCCCCGAGGGACAGCTTGCCCACGAGGGACGGCGAGCGCAGGCCCCTACGGAGTGCCGCGGAGGCGGGGTGCCCGGGACTTCAGGGCGGCCCATCCGGCCGAGGCGGACCAGTGGAGGCGGACGGCCGAGCGGGGGGCCAGGAGGGCGCGGAGACGCCCGGCGCGGGAGGCGTTCGCGCGGAAGGCGGAACGTACCCGGTCCGCGTCCTGGGCGAGGCCCGCCACCGGACGGGGCGACGGGGCGTAGAGGGTCTCCTCGACCGCGTGGGCCACCCGGTGGACCGACTCCGCCGACTCGCCCGACAGCTCACCCGCCCGGACGATCCGCTCCGCCGTACGCCGCGGCGTCTGCGCGTCGTCGGGTTCGAGCCCGTAGTCCCAGGCCGTGTCGCCGATCTCCCGCCACACCGCCAGCGGGCCCCCCGAGGGGCCGAGCCGGCGGGCCCGCACCCGGGTCCGCCAGAAGAGCGGGACGAGGGGGAGGGCGAGGACCAGCAGGACCGCCAGGGTCCAGCCCACGATCTTCAGGACGTCCGTGCCGCCGCCGGAGGACGCGTCGTCCGCCGCCGTCGGGGACTGACCGCACTCGCCGAGGCGGCGCATCTCCGGCGGGCAGCTCTCCGAGGCGCTCGGCGCCGCCGACGGCTGGGCCGAGGAGGCCTCCGAGGGTTGCGCCGGGCCGGTCGGGCCGCCGGTGGGGGAGGCCTGGCGGGTGTACGAGGGGGTGAAGCCGCGCGACGGCGTC
The DNA here is from genome assembly GCF_042794995.1 of Streptomyces sp. NPDC056503. Classification (NCBI taxonomy): domain Bacteria; kingdom Bacillati; phylum Actinomycetota; class Actinomycetes; order Kitasatosporales; family Streptomycetaceae; genus Streptomyces; species Streptomyces sp. NPDC056503. Next base: position 22,907 of record NZ_JBHTST010000057.1, on the reverse strand, counting down.
GGCTCGAAGCGGGTCCAGCCGGCGCCCTCGAAGTACAGCTCGGGCCAGGCGTGGGCGTCCCGGATGCCGACCGACACGGAGCCGTCGGACTGGTTGGTGCCCGGCATGAAGCCGACCGCGACCCGCGCCGGGATGCCCAGCGTCCGGGCCATCGCCGCCATGGAGAAGGAGAAGTGGATGCAGAATCCCTTCTTGTCCTTCAGGAAGCGGGAGATCGCCTCCGTGCCCGTCCCGGACGTCACGTCGACGTCGTACCGGAAGCCGCCGTCCTCCGAGAACCAGTCCTGGAGCCGGACCGCCCGCTCGTAGTCGTTGGCCGCGTCCTTGGTGACCTCCAGGGCCGTCGACTTCACGTCGGCGGGAAGGCTCCCCGGCACCTTGGTGTACTCGCGGAGCAGCGGTTCCGGCGCCGGTCCCGCCTGGGCGAGCTGCTCGCTCGTGGGCTGCACGTCGAGGCTGGTCACCTGGTAGCGGATGCCCTTGGTGTTCTGCTTGTCGTCGCCGACGAGCATCCGGCCGGCCGGCTCGAACCGCCAGCGCCCCTCGATGTCGACCCGGGCGGCCGGGAAGGGCATCGGCAGCCACTTCTGGTCGTACCCCTCGGAGGCGACGAAGTTGCTGGTCACCTCGGAGGTGCGGACGGACTGCGCGAGCCCGTCGGGCCAGGGCAGCGACTTCGGCACGGCCTCGATCGGGCGGACCGAGGACTTCCACGAGGTGCCGTCGAACTGGTCGAGGGCGACGAGCCGCAGGTAGAGACTGCTGTTGTCCAGGGCGTTGGTGCGGTAGCGCAGGACCTCGAAGTCCTCCGGCTGGCGCAGGTTGTCCTGGAGCGAGACCAGCGGGTTCACGGCGGCGATGGTGCCGCCGCCCCCGCCGCCCCCGCCCGCGGCGCCTCCGCCGCCGGTGCCCAGGAGCCCGCCGGAGAAGCCCGGCAGGACGAGCGGCACCACCAGGGCGGTGCCCATGGCGACGGCGCCGATGCGGCGGCCGGTGCGGACCGGCGCGAAGGCCGTCCCGCCGGTGCCCACGGGGGCGCCGGAGCGGCCGGTGCGCTGGGCGCCGCCGAAGATCCGGCCCCAGGCGGAGAGCCGGTCGCGGCCCTCGGCGAGGAGCAGCAGGAGGTAGCCGGCGGCGGCGAGCAGGAACCAGAGCCGGCCGGCGCCGCCCCCGGAGAGCCCGGCGGCCACCGAGTACAGCGCGAGCAGCGGCAGACCGGCCGGGGCGGCGCGGCGGAAGGTGACCGCCAGGACGTCCACGAGGAGCCCGATCGCCAGCACGCCGACGACCAGCATCAGCCGGATGCCCTCGGTGTCCGGGGCGGGGATCGCGTAGGTGCCGACGTCCTCGGCGCCGAGCCGGAACAGCTCGGCCACCCGCTGGACGGCGAGCGGCCCGGGCAGGAAGCCGAGGAGCGCCTGCTCCCGGGCGAAGACCACGGTCAGCGCGACCACGCCGACCAGCAGCTGGGCGCCGACGGTGAGCGGCCGGGCCAGCGGCACCCGCCGGCACAGCATGCCGACGCCGCTCTGCAGGGCGAGCAGGAAGGCGGCGGTGAAGATCCAGGTGGCCGGCTTGACCAGCGGCAGCAGCGCGCCGGCGGCCATCAGGGAGGCCGCCCAGGCGGCCAGTGTCAGGCGGGTGAGCCCGCTCATGCCCATCCTCCGTAGCTGTCTGCGGCGGCGGTGTCCCGCAGCGCCCCGGCGGCCTGCTGCCAGAGTTCGGCCATCCGGGCCCCCGGCGGTACGGAGACCACGGTCCAGCCGGCCTCGCGCAGCTGCCGGACCCGGGCGTCGACGGCCCCGGCCACGGCGCCGCCGGTGAGCCAGGAGCCGGAGTCCAGGACGAAGGCGACGGCGGAACCGGCCCGGGCCCGCATCCGTCCGGCCAGCGCCGCCTGTTCCTCGTCGAGGTTGCCGAGGAAGGCGACGAGCAGTCCGCCGCTCCCGGCGCGCAGCATGTCGGAGGCGCGGGAGAGCCCGGCGCCGTCGGAGTGGTCGACGATCGCGAGGGTGTCCATCATCAGCCCGGCCGTCTCCGCGGAGTCGCCGGTGGAGGCGCCCGCGTAGCCGCCGTCGGTGCCGTCGCCGGGGACCGCGGTGCCGGTGTCGGTGAGCAGCCGGACCGCGTAGCCCCGCTCCAGCATGTGGGTGAGGACGGAGGCGGCGCCGGAGACGGCCCACTCGAAGGCGGAGTCGGGGCCCGAGCCCTGGTAGCCGGCCCGGCGGGTGTCGAGGAGGACCGTGCAGTGGGAGCGCTGGGGCTGCTCCTCGCGGCGGACCATCAGCTCGCCGTACCGGGCGGTGGAGCGCCAGTGGACCCGGCGGAGGTCGTCGCCGTGCCGGTAGACGCGGGGGATGACGTCGTCGTCGCCGGCGAGGGCGAGCGTGCGCTGCCGGCCCTCGCCGTAGCCGGAGGCCTCGCCGCCCAGCCGGACCGCCGGCAGCGGGGTGGTGCGCGGGACGACGGTCAGGGTGTCGTACGCGTGGAAGGAGCGGGTCAGTTCGCACATCCCGAAGGGGTCGCTCAGCCGGAGCTGGAGCGGACCGAGCGGGAAGCGGCCGCGCAGGTCGGAGCGGACCCGGTAGGAGACCTCGCGCCGGCCGCCGGCCTCGACCCGGTCGAGGACGAAGCGGGGGCGGGGGCCCAGCATGTACGGCACGTGGTCCTGGAGCATCAGCAGCCCGGTGGGCAGCTTGGAGACGTTCTCCATGCGGAGCTGGACCCGGGCCTCGGTGCCCGCCTCCACCCGCTGCGGGGTGAGCCGGCGGGAGGTGGCGACCCGGTAGCGGGTGCGGTGCAGGACGAAGACGCAGATCAGCGGCAGGCTGGCGAGCAGCAGGCCGACCCGGAGCAGATCGGCCTGGCCGAGCACGTAGGCGCAGACGGCGGCGGCCGCCCCGGCGGCCAGGAAGGACCGGCCGCGGGTGGTGAGCCCGCCGAGGGCGGCCCGCAGGCCGCCCCGGCCGTCCTCGGCCCGGGGGCCTTCGCGGTCGTCGGCCCGCTGCCCCTGGGGTGCGGCGGGGGTCGCCATCACAGCTGTCGGCCTCCGGGCTGCCGGCCGAAGTGCGGGCCGGCGGGCGGGGTCGCGGACGGGACGGGGGTCCGCTGGAGGATGTCGAGGACGACCTGCTCGGCGTTGCGCCGGTTGAGCTGGGCCTGGGCGGTGGGCAGCAGCCGGTGCGCGAGCACCGGGACGGCCAGCGCCTGGAGGTCGTCGGGCAGCACGTACTCGCGGCCGGCGAGGGCGGCGGAGGCCCTGGCGGCCCGCAGCAGGTGGAGGGTGGCGCGCGGGGAGGCGCCGAGCCGCAGGTCGGGGTGGTTGCGGGTGGCGGCGACGACGTCGACCGCGTACCGCCGGACGGCGTCGGCGACGTGCACCGTGCGGACCGCCTCGATCAGCTTGAGGATCTCGTGCGCGTGGGCGACCGGCTGGAGGTCGTCCAGCGGGTTGACCGCCCCGTGCACGTCGAGCATCTGGAACTCGGCCTCGGCGCTCGGGTACCCGATGGAGACGCGGGCCATGAAGCGGTCGCGCTGGGCCTCGGGCAGCGGGTAGGTGCCCTCCATCTCGACCGGGTTCTGGGTGGCCACGACCATGAACGGGCTGGGCAGCTCGTAGGTGTGCCCGTCGATGGTGACCTGGCGCTCCTCCATGGACTCCAGGAGCGCGGACTGCGTCTTGGGCGAGGCCCGGTTGATCTCGTCGCCGATGACGATCTGGGCGAAGATCGCGCCCGGCTTGAACTCGAACTCCCGGCGCTGCTGGTCGAAGATCGACACGCCGGTGACGTCCGACGGCAGCAGGTCGGGGGTGAACTGGATGCGGCGCACCGAGCAGTCGATGGACCGCGCGAGCGTCTTGGCGAGCATGGTCTTGCCGACGCCGGGTACGTCCTCGATGAGGAGGTGGCCCTCGGCGAGCAGCACGGTCAGCGCGAGACGTACGACCTCGGGCTTGCCCTCGATCACGCTCTCCACCGAGCCGCGCACCCGCTCCGCGGTGGTGGTCAAGTCTGTGAGGCTCGCTCGGTCGTCATAGGTCGTCACCCCGGCCCTCCTCGGCCTTGCAGGAACACGGACACCTGCCCCCGGTGGGATGTACGGGGGGTGTCACCGAGCATTCTTGTGGGGATTGCAGGGTCGTGTCACTCGCCTGTGGATAACTGCGGACGAAATGCCAGGGTTTGTCGTCTTACGCGGCGGCGGAAGATGTGCTCGTGTCGCTGCCGGAACCATTCTCCACAGGATCGATCTCGCGCAGCAGGCCCGTCGTCACGTCGAAGACGAACCCCCGGACGTCGTCCGTGTGCGGCAGGAACGGCGAGGTCCGGACCCGCCGCATCGACTGCCGCACGTCCTGCTCCACGTCCCGGAAGGCCTCGACGGCCCAGGCCGGGCGCTGGCCCACCTCGTCCTCCAGCTCGTGCCGGAAGTCCTCGGTGAGCGACTCCAGGCCGCAGCCGGTGTGGTGCACCAGCATCACGGCGCGGGTGCCGAGCGCCCGCTGGCTGATGGTGAGGGAGCGGATCACGTCGTCGGTGACGACCCCGCCGGCGTTGCGGATCGTGTGGCAGTCGCCGAGTTCGAGCCCCAGCGCGGCGTGCAGGTCGAGCCGGGCGTCCATGCAGGCCACGACGGCGACGCGGAGCACCGGTCGCGCGTCCATGCCCGGATCGGCGAAGGCGGCGGCGTACCGCGCGTTCGCCTCGACGAGCCGTTCGGTGACGGAGGCGCCGGCGCCGGGGGAGGGGTGTGCGGAGGTCGTCATGGCTCCGACGGTAGGGGGCACCCTCCGCGCGGGACCGCTGTGAGAAGAGGGCAAAGGACGCGGATGCGTCCGCGTGTGAGCCAAGCCACAGCCGCCGTCGCGTGCCGCCGATCGAGTGAAGCGCCCGGAATGTCCGCGCGGGTGTCCGACGCCGCGCGGCGCGCCAGCCGGTTGATTGACCGGCCCCGTCCGTGGACTAGAGTGACGCGGAGTTCCTGGAGACAATCGAGCGATTTGAAGCGGTTTCTCCCCCGTGTGCGCGGCGGCACCCACGGCTCGGCCTTCATCCCGCTCGCCGTGCCCGTTCTGAGAGGGTGCGTTGAGCAACGACCGACACGTCCCGGTGATGCTCCAGCGGTGCCTGGACATGTTGGCCCCTGCCCTCCAGAACCCGGGAGCGGTCGTCGTCGACTGCACCCTGGGCCTCGGCGGACACAGCGAGGCCCTGCTGCGCGCCTTCCCCGAGGCCCGGCTCGTCGCACTCGACCGCGACAAGGAGGCCCTGCGCCTCTCCGGCGAGCGGCTCGCCCCCTACGGCGACCGCGCCACCCTCGTCCACGCGGTCTACGACGAACTGCCCGAGGTCCTCGACCGGCTCGGCATCGGCAAGGCCGACGGCGTCCTCTTCGACCTCGGCGTCTCCTCCATGCAGCTCGACGAGGCCGACCGCGGCTTCGCCTACGCCCAGGACGCCCCGCTCGACATGCGCATGGACCAGACGACCGGCATGAGCGCCGCCGAGGTCCTCAACACCTATCCGGCCGGCGAACTCGTCCGCATCCTGCGCGCCTACGGCGAGGAGAAGCAGGCCAAGCGGATCGTCTCCGCCATCGTGCGCGAGCGCGACAAGGAGCCGTTCACCAACAGCGCCCGGCTCGTCGAGCTCATCCGCGACGCCCTCCCGCAGGCCGCCAAGCGCACCGGCGGCAACCCCGCCAAGCGCACCTTCCAGGCCCTGCGCATCGAGGTCAACGGCGAGCTGAGCGTCCTGGAGCGGGCCATCCCGGCCGCCGTGAAGGCCCTCGCCGTCGGCGGCCGCGTCGCCGTCCTCTCGTACCACTCCCTGGAGGACCGGCTCGTCAAGCAGGTCTTCGCGGCCGGCGCGGCCACCACCGCCCCGCCCGGCCTCCCGGTCGTCCCCGAGCAGTACCAGCCCCGCCTCAAGCTCCTCACCCGCGGCGCCGAACTCCCCACCGAGGAGGAGGTGGCCGAGAACCGCCGGGCCGCCCCCGCCCGTCTCCGGGGCGTCGAGCGCATCCGGGAGGACGTGCTGTGAGCACGGCGAGGGGGCCGCTCAAAGGCCGGGCCGCGCGGCTCGGACGGCTGATGCCGTCCGGTCCCAGCTCGGCCGCCCGGACCCCCTTCGTCCTGCTCGTCGTGCTCCTCCTCGGCGGTGGCCTCATCACCCTGCTGCTGCTCAACTCCGCCCTCAACCAGGGCTCCTTCAAGCTGCGCGAACTCAAGGACCGCACCACCGAGCTCACCGACGAGGAGCAGGCCCTCCAGCGCGACGTCGACGCCGACGCCGCCCCCGACGCCCTGGAGCGCCGCGCCCGCGAGCTCGGCCTGGTCCCCGGCGGCAGCCCCGCCTTCCTCGGCCCCGACGGCAAGGTCCTCGGCGAGCCCACCGTCGCCGCCTCGCCGAAGCCCTCGCCGAAGCCGTCCCGCACGTCGGCCCGCGCCCCGGGCCGTACCGGCGACCCCGGCCGCGCGAGCGGCCCGGACCGTACGAGCGACCCCGCCGCCTCCCGTACGCGGGCGGCCACCGCCGCCCCCGGTACGGGCGCCCCGAAGCCGACCGTGCCCGTGACCGCCCCGACGACCTCCGGCAGGTGACCGAGCAGTGCCCTCCAAGGAGCCCCCGCGCCGCCGCGTCCCCGGCCCCGCCCGCCCGGCCCGCCCCCGGCCCGCCGCGCCCGCGGGATCCGGCGCCCGGTCCGGAGCCGGCGGCCGCGCCCCCCGGCCCGCCCCGCGCCCGGCCGCCCGCCGCCCCGCGCCCCGGCCGCCCGCCCGCAGGCCCCGCACCATCAAGCTCGGCAGCCCCCGGCCCCGGCTGCGCCTGATCTCCCTCGGCCTGACCCTGGTCATGCTGGTCTTCGTCGTGCGGCTGCTCCAGGTCCAGGCCGTCGACGCCAGCGCGTACGCGGCCAAGGCCGACAAGTACCGCTACCAGGAGTACACGCTCTCCGCGGAGCGCGGCGAGATCACCGACCGCAACGGCATCGCCCTGGCCACCAGCGTCGACGCCTACGACATCACCGCCGACCCGAAGCTCTTCACCCCCGAGGAGTCCAGGCTCCGCGACGCGCCCGAGCAGGCCGCCGCGCTCCTCGCCCCGATCCTCGGCAGGGAGCCGGCGGACCTCGCCAAGAAGCTCCGCACCCCCAAGTCCCGCTACACCCTGCTCGCCCGCAAGCAGACCCCGCAGGTCTGGAACCAGATCAAGGACCTGAAGAAGGTCTACGCGCAGAAGGCCCGGGCCGCCGGCGGCACCGGCGTCAACCTGCTCGGCGGCGTCCTCAGCGAGCCCAGCACCAAGCGGGTCTACCCCAACGGCGAACTCGGCGCCGGGATACTGGGATACGTCAACGCCGAGGGCCGCGGCGCAGGCGGCGTCGAGTCCATGCTCGATCCCGAACTCGCCGGCCGGGACGGGATGATCCGCTTCACCGCCTCCGGCGGCCGGCAGGTCCCCACCGCCGGCTCCCAGGGCACCCCCGCCGTCCCCGGCTCCGACATCGAGCTCACCATCGACCGGGACATCCAGTGGGCCGCCCAGCAGGCCATCAGCGAGCAGGTCCGCAAGTCCAAGGCCGACCGCGGTTACGTCATCGTCCAGGACACCCGCACCGGCGAGGTCCTCGCGATGGCCAACGCCCCCGGCTTCGACCCCAACGACCTCTCCGCCGCCAACGCCGCCGCCATGGGCAACGCGGCCCTCCAGGACGCCTACGAGCCCGGCTCCACCAGCAAGGTCATGTCCATGGCCGCCGTCCTGGAGGAGGGCAAGGCCGCCCCCGACACCCACGTCACCGTCCCCAACCGGCTCCACCGCGGCGACCGGCTCTTCAAGGACGACATCGACCACCCGACCTGGTACCTGACGCTCAACGGCGTCCTCGCCAAGTCCAGCAACATCGGCACCATCCTCGCCACCGGCCAGCTCGGCAAGGACCAGGCCGAGTCCAACCGGATCCTCGACGGCTACCTCCGCCGCTTCGGCGTCGGCAGCCCCACCGGCCTCGGCTTCCCCGGCGAGACCCCCGGCATCCTCGCCAAGCCCGAGGACTGGTCCACCTCGCAGCAGTACACGATCCCCTTCGGCCAGGGCCTCTCCGTCAACGCCCTCCAGGCCGCCTCCGTCTACTCGACCATCGCCAACGGAGGCGTACGGATCGAACCCACCCTCGTCCGCGGCACCAAGGGCCCCGACGGGCGCTTCACCCCCGCCGCCGCGCCCGAGCAGGACCGGGTGGTGAGCGAGCGGACCGCCAAGACGCTCGCCCAGATGCTGGAATCCGTCGTCGAGGACCGCGAGGGCACCGGCACCAAGGCCGCCATCCCCGGCTACCGCGTCGCCGGCAAGACCGGCACCGCCAACCGGGTCGACCCCGAACTCGGCCGCTACAAGGGCTACACCGCCTCCTTCGCCGGCTTCGCCCCCGCCGACCAGCCCCGGGTCACCGTCTACTGCGCCATCCAGAACCCCACCAAGGGCAGTTACTTCGGCGGCCAGATCTGCGGCCCCATCTACAAGAAGGTCATGGAGTTCGCGCTCAAGACCCTCCACGTGGCACCCACCGGCAGCGCGTCCCCGCGCCTGCCGGTCACCTTCGAACCCACCCCGTGACCTCCGGGAGCACCACCAGTGACGACGATCACCCCCCACTCCGGGAACCGGAAATCGAACTCCGGCGACGCCCGCGGCTCGTTTGGTCCCCCGCAGGGTGCGGCCGGTACGCTCACCGCCGTGCCACACGCTGATCAGTCCCGAACCACCCCGCCCCGCCCGGAGCGGGCCCGCCCGACACCCCTGGGCGAGCTCGCGGCACGGCTGGACACCGAGATCCCCGACGCCGCACAGGACGTCCCGATCTCGGGCATCACCCACGACTCCCGGGCGGTACGCCCCGGGGACGTGTACGCGGCCCTCCCCGGCGCCCGCGTGCACGGAGCCGACTTCGTCGCCCAGGCCGCCGGCCTCGGCGCCGCCGCGGTCCTCACCGACCGGGCCGGAGCCGACCGCGCCGCCGCGACCGGACTGCCCGTCCTCGTCGTCGGCGACCCGCGCGGCCGGATGGGCGAACTGGCCGCCGAGATCTACGGCCGCCCCGGCGCGGACCTCCTCCAGATCGGCATCACCGGCACCTCCGGCAAGACGACCACCGCCTACCTCGTCGAGGGCGGCCTGCGCGGTGCCGGGAAGCACACCGGGCTCGTCGGCACCGTCGAGATGCGCATCGGCGACGAGCGCATCAAGTCGGAACGCACCACCCCCGAGGCCACCGACCTCCAGGCCCTCTTCGCCGTCATGCGCGAGCGGGGCGTCGAGGCCGTCGCCATGGAGGTCTCCAGCCACGCCCTCGTGCTCGGCCGGGTCGACGGCTGCGTCTTCGACGTCGCCGTCTTCAACAACCTCAGCCCGGAGCACATGGAGTTCCACTCCGACATGGAGGACTACTTCCGGGCCAAGGCGACCCTCTTCACCCCGGAGCGCAGCCGCGTCGGCGTCGTCAACGCCGACGACGAGTACGGCCGCCGGCTCGCCAAGGAGGCGGCCGTCCCGATCGTCACCTTCTCCGCCGAGGGCCGCGCCGACGCCGACTGGCGCGCCGAGGACGTGGTGCTCGGCCCCGCCGACTCCACCTTCACGGCGGTCGGCCCCGAGGGCGTGCGGATCCCCGCCACCGCCCCGCTGCCCGGCCCCTTCAACGTCGCCAACAGCCTCGCCGCCGTCGTCACCCTCGCCGTCGCCGGGCTCGACCCGAGGACCGCCGCCGACGGCGTCGCCGCCGTCCCCGGCGTCCCCGGCCGCCTGGAGCGCGTCGACGCCGGCCAGCCGTACCTCGCCGTCGTCGACTACGCGCACAAGACCGACGCCGTCGAATCGGTCCTGCGCTCGCTGCGCGAGGTCACCGAGGGCCGGCTGCACGTGGTCATCGGCTGCGGAGGCGACCGGGACACCACCAAGCGCGGCCCCATGGGCGCCGCCACGGCCCGGCTCGCCGACACCGCCGTACTGACCTCCGACAACCCCCGCTCCGAGGACCCGCTCGCGATCCTCACCGCGATGCTCGCGGGCGCCGCCGAGGTGCCCGCCGCGGAGCGCGGCGCCGTCCTGGTCGAACCCGACCGGGCCGCCGCCATCGCCGCCGCCGTCGCCCGCGCCCGGCCGGGCGACACCGTCCTGGTCGCCGGCAAGGGCCACGAGCAGGGCCAGGAGATCGCCGGGCGGGTCCGTCCCTTCGACGACCGCCAGGTCCTCCGCGAAGCGATCGAGGCGGCGGGCGGAGCTCCGGCCGCCGACTCGATCGAACACCGTCACCAGAACAGTCAGGGATGAAGCAGTGATCGCCCTCTCCCTCGCCGAGATCGCCGAAATCGTCGGCGGGCAGGCGCACGACATACCGGATCCGGGCGCCCGGATCACCGGGCCCGTCGTCATCGACTCCCGTGAGGTGAAGCCCGGCAGCCTTTTCGCCGCCTTCGCCGGCGAGCGCGTCGACGGCCACGACTACGCGGAGCGCGCCGTCGCGGCGGGCGCGGCGGCGGTGCTCGCCGCCCGCCCGGTCGGCGCTCCCGCGATCGTCGTGGACGACGTGCAGGCCGCGCTCGGCGCCCTCGCCCGCGCGGTCGTCGAGCGGCTCGGCACCGATGTCGTCGCCCTCACCGGCTCGGCCGGCAAGACGTCCACCAAGGACCTGATCGCCCAGGTCCTCGACCGCCACGCGCCCACCGTCTGGACGCCCGGCTCCCTCAACAACGAGATCGGCCTGCCGCTCACCGCGCTGAAGGCCACCGGGGAGACCCGGCACCTCGTCCTGGAGATGGGCGCCCGCGGCATCGGCCACATCCGCTACCTGACCGGGCTCACCCCGCCCCGGATCGGGCTCGTCCTCAACGTGGGCACCGCCCACATCGGCGAGTTCGGCGGACGCGAGCAGATCGCCGTGGCCAAGGGCGAGCTGGTCGAGTCCCTGCCGTCCGCCGAGGACGGCGGCATCGCGGTCCTCAACGCGGACGACCCCCTCGTCCGCGCGATGGCGAGCCGCACCAAGGCCCGCGTGACCCTCTTCGGCGAAGCGGACGAAGCGGCCGTACGTGCCGAGAACGTCCACCTCACCGACGCCGGCCGGCCCTCTTTCCGGCTTCACACACCCACCGGGTGCAGCGACGTGACCTTGCGCCTGTACGGTGAGCACCACGTGTCGAACGCGCTCGCAGCGGCCGCCGTCGCGCACGAGCTGGGCATGCATGTCGAGGAGATCGCCACCGCGCTCTCCGAGGCCGGCTCCCTTTCGCGCTGGCGCATGGAGGTCACCGAGCGTCCGGACGGCGTGACGATCGTCAACGACGCCTACAACGCGAACCCCGAGTCCATGCGAGCCGCCCTGCGCGCGCTCGCGGCCATGGGCAGGGCCGGACAGGCCCAGGGGGCCCGCACGTGGGCGGTGCTCGGCAAGATGGCCGAGCTCGGTGACGCGTCGCTCGCCGAGCACGACGCGGTCGGACGGCTCGCCGTCCGGCTCAACGTCAGCAAGCTCGTCGCGGTCGGGGACAGGGAAGCGTCCTGGCTGCAACTGGGCGCCTATAACGAGGGTTCGTGGGGTGAGGAGTCGGTGCACGTGTCCGACGCGCAGGCGGCTGTCGACCTGTTGCGCAAGGAGCTGCGCCCGGGGGACGTGGTCCTGGTGAAGGCCTCCCGGTCGGTCGGTCTCGAGCAGGTCGCACTCGCGCTGCTCGACGCTGAGGGCGAGGTATCCGGCCGATGAGGCAGATCCTCTTCGCGGGGGCCATCGGCCTCTTCCTGACCCTGATCGGCACGCCGCTGCTCATCAAGCTGCTCGCCCGCAAGGGATACGGGCAGTTCATCCGGGACGACGGCCCCCGCGGCCACGCCGGGAAGAAGGGCACGCCCACCATGGGCGGCATCTCCTTCATCCTGGCCACGCTCATCGCGTACGCCCTGGCCAAGGTCATCACCGGCGAGGACCCGACGTACTCGGGCGTCCTGGTGCTGTTCCTGATGGCGGGCATGGGCCTGGTCGGCTTCCTCGACGACTACATCAAGATCGTCAAGCAGCGTTCGCTGGGCCTGCGGGCCAAGGCGAAGATGGCCGGCCAGCTCATCGTCGGCATCGCCTTCGCGGTGCTCTCGCTCCAGTTCGCGGACCTGCGCGGGCTCACCCCGGCCTCCGAGAAGCTCTCCTTCATCACCGACTTCGGCTGGTCGATCGGCCCGGTCCTCTTCGTGGTCTGGGCGCTCTTCATGATCCTGGCCATGTCCAACGGCGTGAACCTGACGGACGGTCTGGACGGTCTGGCGACCGGCGCCTCCGTGATGGTCTTCGGCGCCTACACCTTCATCGGGCTGTGGCAGTTCCAGGAGTCCTGCGCCAACGCGCTGACCCTCACCAACCCGAACGCCTGCTTCGAGGTGCGCGACCCGCTCGACCTCGCGGTCGTGGCCTCCGCGCTCATGGGCGCCTGCTTCGGCTTCCTGTGGTGGAACACCTCGCCCGCCAAGATCTTCATGGGTGACACCGGCTCCCTCGCGCTCGGCGGCGCGCTGGCCGGTCTCGCCATCTGCTCCCGTACGGAGCTGCTGCTCGCGCTGCTCGGCGGCCTGTTCGTGCTGATCACCATGTCCGTGGTCATCCAGGTCGGTTCGTTCAAGATGACCGGCAAGCGCGTCTTCCGGATGGCCCCCCTCCAGCACCACTTCGAACTCAAGGGGTGGTCCGAGGTCCTGGTCGTCGTCCGGTTCTGGATCATCCAGGGCATGTGCGTCATCGTGGGCCTGGGCCTCTTCTACGCGGGATGGGCAGCCGACAAGTGAGCGAAGAGCTGGACTGGCAGGGCAAGCACGTCACGGTCGCGGGTCTCGGGGTGTCCGGCATCCCGGCCGCCCGGGCCCTGGCCGCCCGGGGCGCCGTGGTGACCGTCGTGAACGACGGGGACGACGAGCGCTCCCGGGCGCAGGCCGCGGAACTGGAGGCGGAGGGGATCACCGTCCGCCTCGGCGACGGGGCGACCCTGCCGGCCGGCACCGAGCTGGTCGTCACCACCCCCGGCTGGCAGCCGGACAAGCCGCTCTTCGCGGCCGCCGCCGAGGCGGGCGTGGAGATCTGGGGCGACGTCGAGCTGGCCTGGCGCCTGCGGGGCCCGGACGCGGCCCCGTGGCTGGCGATCACCGGTACCAACGGCAAGACGACCACGACCCGGATGCTCGCCTCCATCCTGGAGGCGGCCGGGCTGCGGACCGCCGCCGTCGGCAACATCGGCGTCTCGCTCCTCGACGCCGTCCTCGGCGAGGAGCGGTACGACGTCCTCGCCGTCGAGCTCTCCAGCTACCAGCTGCACTGGGCGCCCTCCGTGCGCGCCCACTCGGCCGTCGTGCTCAACCTGGCGCCCGACCACCTCGACTGGCACGGCTCGATGGAGGCGTACGCCGCCGACAAGGGCCGGATCTACGAGGGCAACCGGATCGCCTGCGTCTACAACGTCGCCGACCAGGCCACCGAGGACCTGGTCCGGGAGGCCGACGTCGAGGAGGGCTGCCGGGCCATCGGCTTCACCCTCGGCACCCCCGGCCCCTCCCAGCTCGGTGTCGTCGAGGGCATCCTCGTCGACCGGGCCTTCGTCGAGAACCGGCAGAAGAACGCCCAGGAGCTGGCCGAGGTCGCCGACGTGCAGCCGCCGGCCCCGCACAACATCGCCAACGCGCTCGCCGCGGCCGCCCTCGCCCGCGCCTTCGGCGTCGAGGCCAAGGCCGTACGCGACGGGCTGCGGGCCTTCCGGCCCGACCCGCACCGGATCGAACTGGTCGAGGAGGTCGAGGGCGTGACGTACGTCGACGACTCCAAGGCCACCAACACCCACGCCGCGGAAGCCTCGTTGGCCGCCTACGACCCGATCGTCTGGATCGCCGGCGGCCTCGCCAAGGGCGCCACCTTCGACGAGCTGGTGCAGAAGTCCGCGAAGCGGCTGCGCGGGGCCGTCCTGATGGGCGCGGACCGCGCGCTGATCCGCGAAGCCCTGGCGCGACACGCCCCGGAGGTCCCGGTGGTGGACCTCGACCGGACCGACACTGGGGCGATGTCCGAGGCGGTCCGTGAGGCGGCCCGGCTCGCCCGCCCGGGGGACACCGTCCTCCTGGCCCCGGCCTGCGCCTCGATGGACATGTTCACCAACTACAACAAGCGGGGCGAGGCGTTCGCGGACGCGGTCCGCGCCCTCGCCGCCACCGGGGACGCCTGACCCGACCACTGCGAGGGTCCGGCCGTACCGGGCCTGACCGGAGGGGGCAGCGACCATGCTGAGCAAGATCGCCGGGACACGCCGGCCCTCCGCCCGACCGGGCGGGGGGCGGTCCCCAGCGACCCCGAGGGGCGCGCGCGGCGGAGGCGTACGCGGGCTCTTCACGCGGGCGCAGCGGGCCTGGGACCGGCCGCTGACGGCGTACTACGTGATCATCGGCGCGGGGCTGCTCATCACCACGCTCGGCCTGGTGATGGTCTACTCGGCCTCGATGATCACGGCGCTCCGCTACGAGCTGGTGCCGTCCTACTTCTTCCGGAAGCAGTTCTTCGCCGCGCTCCTCGGCACCGGGCTGCTGCTCGTCGCCTCGCGGATGCCGGTGAAGCTGCACCGGGCGCTGGCCTACCCGATCCTGGTCGGCGCGGTCTTCCTCATGGTGCTCGTGCAGATCCCGGGGATAGGGCACTCGGTCGGCGGCAACCAGAACTGGATCTCGCTGGGCGGCCCGTTCATGCTCCAGCCCAGCGAGTTCGGCAAGCTGGGACTGATCCTGTGGGGCGCCGACCTGCTCGCCCGCAAACAGGACATGAAGCTCCTCACCCAGTGGAAGCACATGCTGGTGCCACTGGTTCCGGGCGCCTTCATGCTGCTCGGGCTGATCATGCTCGGCGGCGACATGGGCACCGCGATCATCCTGACCGCGATCCTCTTCGGCCTGCTGTGGACGGCCGGCGCGCCCACCCGCCTCTTCGTGGGGGTGCTCACGGTCGCCGGCGCCCTCGGCGCGCTGCTCATCAAGACCAGCCCGCACCGGATGGACCGCTTCCAGTGCGTCGGCGCCACCGATCCGGGTGGCGAGGGGGCCCCGTGCCTCCAGGCCGCGCACGGTATCTATGCTCTGGCCTCGGGCGGATGGTTCGGTTCCGGGCTCGGTGCGAGTGTGGAAAAATGGGGCCAACTGCCCGAAGCGCACACCGACTTCATCTTCGCGGTCACCGGTGAGGAACTGGGTCTCGCGGGGACGCTGTCGGTGCTCGCCCTGTTCGCGGCCCTAGGCTATGCGGGTATCCGCGTGGCCGGACGCACGGAGGACCCCTTCGTTCGATTCGCCGCGGGAGGCGTGACCACCTGGATCACGGCCCAGGCCGTGGTCAACATGGGTGCGGTGCTCGGTCTGCTGCCGATCGCCGGTGTCCCGCTCCCGTTGTTCTCGTACGGGGGGTCGGCCCTGCTGCCGACCATGTTCGCCGTGGGGCTCCTGATCGCCTTCGCGCGACAGGAACCCGCCGCGAAAGCGGCCCTGGCCATGCGCCGCCCCGGCTGGGGCAAGCGGGCCGGGGTGAGATGGAAGTCGATGCGACGGCGCGTCAAGAAGCGCCCGTCCGGAGAGCGGTGAATTTCGGTGCATGTCGTACTCGCCGGCGGGGGGACCGCCGGTCACATCGAGCCGGCGCTCGCCCTCGCGGACGCCCTGCGCAGGCAGGACCCGAGCGTGGGCATCACGGCGCTGGGCACGGAGAAGGGCCTGGAGACCCGGCTCGTGCCGGAACGGGGCTACGAGCTGGCGCTCATCCCCGCCGTACCGCTGCCCCGCAAGCCCACCCCCGAGCTGATCACCGTTCCGGGGCGCCTGCGCGGCACCATCAAGGCCGCCGAGCAGGTCCTGGAGCGGACCAAGGCGGACTGCGTGGTCGGCTTCGGCGGTTACGTGGCCCTGCCCGGCTACCTCGCGGCCAAGCGCCTCGGCGTGCCGATCGTGGTCCACGAGGCCAACGCCCGGCCCGGCCTGGCCAACAAGATCGGCTCCCGGTACGCCGCCGGGGTCGGCGTCGCCACCCCGGACTCCAAGCTGCGCAACGCCCGTTACATCGGGATCCCGCTGCGGCACACCATCGCCACCCTCGACCGGGCGCGGGTCCGTCCCGAGGCGCGCGCCGCCTTCGGTCTCGACCCCAACCTGCCGACGCTGCTGGTCTCCGGCGGCTCCCAGGGCGCCCGCCGGCTCAACGAGGTCGTCCAGCAGATCGCCCCGGTGCTCCAGCGCTCCGGCATCCAGATCCTGCACGCGGTCGGCCCGAAGAACGAGGTGCCGCGCGTCGACAACATGCCCGGAATGCCGCCGTACGTGCCGGTACCGTACGTGGACCGGATGGATCTCGCGTACGCCGCGGCCGACATGATGCTCTGCCGCGCCGGCGCCATGACCGTCGCCGAGCTCTCCGCCGTCGGCCTGCCCGCCGCCTACGTCCCGCTGCCCATCGGCAACGGCGAACAGCGGCTCAACGCGCAGCCGGTGGTCAAGGCCGGCGGTGGACTCCTCGTCGACGACGCGGAGCTGTCGCCGCAGTGGGTGCAGGCCAACGTCCTGCCCGTACTGGCCGATCCGCACCGGTTGTACGAGATGTCCCGCGCCGCCTCCGAGTTCGGCCGCCGGGACGCCGACGACCTGCTCGTCGGCATGGTGTACGAGGCGATCGCCGCCCGCCGACAGGCGTAGCGGGGACCGAGGGGAGAGGCGCGCGTGGCAGCCGGACCGACGACCGCGGAGAAGGGCGGCACCGAGAGGCCCGGAGGGCCGTCGGTCCGGCGGCCCCGGCCGGAAGGCACGGACGGGCGCCTCCGTCCGACCGGGCTGAGGCTCGCCCTGGTCGCCGTCGGTCTGCTCCTGCTCGCCGGCGGCACGGTCTGGGCCCTCTACGGCTCCTCCTGGTTCCGTGTGGAACGTGTGAAGACTTCGGGCACGGCGGTGCTCACCCCGGCCCAGGTCGAGGCCGTCGCCGCCGTCCCGGTCGGCGCCCCGCTGGTCACCGTGGACACCGACGTCATCGAGGCGCGGCTCAGGGAGGAATTCCCGCGCATCGCCTCGGTCGACGTGTTCCGGTCATGGCCACACGGAATCGGTCTCAAAGTGACCGAAAGGACACCCGTGCTCCTTCTGGAGAAAAGCGGATCCTTCACCGAAGTGGACTCCGCCGCCGTCCCGTTCGCGACCGTCACCACCCCGCTCCGCGGCGTGCCCCGGCTCGTCCTCGACACGGCGGCTTCGCCCAGCCTGCGGCGGTTCGACGCGGACCGGCTGCTGGTCGAGGCTGTGCGCGTACGGAGTGAACTCCCGGACGCGATCGCGAAGGACACTCGTGTCGTACGTCTCTCCTCGTACGACTCCGTCACTCTGGAACTCACCCGTGATCGCACCGTCTTCTGGGGCAGCGCCGAACACGGGCCCGCAAAGGCCCGGGTGCTGACCGCTCTCATGAAGGCGACTCCCAAAGCGGGGCACTTCGACGTAAGTGCCCCCAGCGCGCCCGCCTCGTCGAAGAGTTGACGCGCATCGGCGCTGGCCAGCACCCTGGTTGGCCAGCGCTACGGGTGATCACATAGGGTGAAAAGAAAAACGGGAGGTTCGGCGTGTTCGTTGAACGCGCGCCGCTTGTCGACTTAGTGTCCTGTTCGGAAGAGTCCAGAGAACAGGGACACTGGTAACCCTAAACTTCAACGTTAGGGTTGGGGTCGGGGCACGGACCACCCCATCGGCATCCGTCGTCGCGGCGCGCAAACCACCGCGCAACGACGACACGTAACTCGAGGCGAGAGGCCTTCGACGTGGCAGCACCGCAGAACTACCTCGCAGTCATCAAGGTCATCGGTGTCGGCGGCGGTGGTGTCAATGCCATCAACCGAATGATCGAGGTCGGTCTCAAGGGCGTCGAGTTCATCGCCATCAACACCGACGCACAGGCGCTGTTGATGAGCGACGCCGACGTCAAGCTCGACGTCGGCCGTGAACTCACCCGCGGCCTCGGGGCCGGGGCGAACCCCGCCGTCGGCCGCAAGGCGGCCGAGGACCACCGCGAGGAGATCGAGGAGGTCCTCAAGGGGGCCGACATGGTCTTCGTCACCGCCGGCGAGGGCGGCGGCACCGGCACCGGCGGCGCCCCCGTCGTCGCCAACATCGCGCGCTCGCTCGGCGCCCTCACCATCGGCGTGGTCACCCGCCCCTTCACCTTCGAGGGCCGGCGCCGCGCCAACCAGGCGGAGGACGGCATCGCCGAGCTCCGCGAAGAGGTCGACACCCTCATCGTCATCCCGAACGACCGGCTGCTGTCCATTTCGGACCGCCAGGTCTCGGTCCTCGACGCCTTCAAGTCGGCCGACCAGGTCCTGCTCAGCGGCGTCCAGGGCATCACCGACCTCATCACCACCCCGGGCCTGATCAACCTCGACTTCGCCGACGTCAAGTCGGTCATGTCCGAGGCCGGCTCGGCCCTGATGGGCATCGGCTCCGCCCGCGGCGACGACCGCGCGGTGGCCGCCGCGGAGATGGCGATCTCCTCGCCGCTCCTGGAGGCGTCCATCGACGGCGCCCGCGGTGTGCTGCTCTCCATCTCCGGCGGCAGCGACCTCGGTCTCTTCGAGATCAACGAGGCCGCCCAGCTGGTCAGCGAGGCAGCCCACCCGGAGGCCAACATCATCTTCGGCGCCGTCATCGACGACGCCCTCGGCGACGAGGTCCGGGTCACCGTCATCGCGGCCGGCTTCGACGGCGGCCAGCCGCCGGCCCGCCGGGACAACATCATCGGTTCGGTCTCCGCCAAGCGCGAGGAGCCGGCCCCGGCCCCCCGCATCGCCGAGACCCCCCGCCCGCTCGGCGGCCTCGGCACGGTGACCCCCCGCGAGGAGCCCGTCGCCGCCCCGGTCGAGCCCGCCCCGGCCGTCAGCGAGGCCCCGCTGCCGCCCGCCCCGCCGGTGGTCCCGCCGGCCCGTCCGTACACGGACAGCCCCGCCGAGGAGCTGGACGTCCCGGACTTCCTGAAGTGATAGGGCACCGCCTCACCACGAACGGCGCGCACTTCGCCTTCACCGACAGGTGGGGCGGGGTGAGCGCCGTTCCGTACGAGGAGCTCAACCTCGGCGGCGCCGTCGGCGACGACCCGGAGGCCGTCCTGGCCAACCGGGCCCGCGCCGCCGCCGACCTGGGGCTCGACCCCGCCCGGGTCGTCTGGATGAACCAGGTCCACGGCGCCGGTGTCGCCGTGGTCGACGGTCCCTGGGAGGACGGGGGCGCCGTCCCCGCCGTGGACGCGATCGTCACCACCCGCCGCGGACTCGGCCTCGCCGTCCTCACCGCGGACTGCGTCCCGGTCCTCCTCGCCGACCCGGTCGCCGGGGTCGCCGCCGCCGCCCACGCCGGGCGGCCGGGGATGATCGCCGGGGTCGTCCCCGCCGCCGTCGCGGCGATGACGGAGCTCGGCGCCGAGCCCGCGCGGATCAGCGCCCGCACCGGGCCCGCCGTCTGCGGACGCTGTTACGAGGTCCCGGAGGCGATGCGCGCCGAGGTCGCGGCCGTCGAACCCGACGCCTACGCCGAGACCTCCTGGGGCACCCCCGCCGTCGACGTCGCCGCCGGGGTCCGTGCCCAGCTGGCCCGGCTCGGGGTGACCGACGTCGAGGACGCCGGGGTCTGCACCCTGGAGTCCGGCGACCACTACTCGTACCGCCGCGACCGCACCACCGGGCGACTCGCGGGATATGTCTGGTTGGGCAGGGAAGAGGCATGACGGACCGCAAGGCCGAACTCGCGGAGAACCTGGCAGGGGTGGAGGAGCGGATCGCCGCCGCCTGCGCCGCCGCCGGTCGCCCCCGCGAGGAGGTGACCCTGATCGTCGTCACCAAGACCTACCCCGCGAGCGACGTGCGGATCCTGCACGGGCTCGGGGTGCGGCACGTGGCGGAGAACCGGGACCAGGACGCCGCGCCCAAGGCGGCCGCCTGCGCCGACCTCGATCTCACCTGGCACTTCGTCGGTCAGTTGCAGACCAACAAGGTCAGATCCGTGGTGGGTTATGCCGATGTGGTGCAGTCCGTCGACCGTCTCAAGCTCGTCTCCTCCCTCTCCGCGGCCGCGGAGAGGGCCGGGCGCGAGCTCGGCTGCCTGATCCAGGTCGCCCTCGACGCCGAGGCCGGCGCGCGCGGCGACCGCGGAGGGGTGTCGCCCGAGGGGGTCGAGGAGTTGGCCGCCGCCCTCGACGAGGCGCCCGGACTGCGGCTCGCCGGCCTGATGACGGTCGCCCCGCTCGTCGGCGAGTACGCCGGGCGGCAACGGGCCGCCTTCGACCGGCTGATGGATTTGTCGACTGTCCTGCGCACGACCCGTCCGACTGCGAACATGGTGTCAGCGGGAATGAGCGCGGACCTCGAGGCCGCCATCGCCGCCGGGGCGACACACGTACGCGTCGGTACGGCGGTACTCGGAGTCCGCCCGAAGCTCGGGTAACGTCGCGAAGCAGGTCGGACCACAGCAGAAAATATGGTCATTCCGCGAACGGCGGGGTGGCCGCGTGGATCGCGGGCACTTGGTGACGAGGTCGATCCACCACAGAGCGGAGGAATCGGAGCATGGCCGGCGCGATGCGCAAGATGGCGGTCTACCTCGGTCTCGTGGAGGACGATGGGTACGACGGCCGGGGCTTCGACCCCGATGACGACTTCGAGCCCGAGCTGGAGCCGGAGCCCGAGAGGGAGCGGCGCCACACCCCCCCGCGCCAGATCGAGCGTGAGGAACCCGTGCGCGTGGTGGCCCCTCCGGCCCCCCGGGAACCCCTCGCCCACTCTGTCCCGGTACTCGCCGAAAGCGGACGTCCGGCCCGAATTGCCCCCGTGGCATCCATCACACCCGAACGCCCGAGCCTGGAGAAGAACGCACCGGTGATCATGCCCAAGGTCGTGTCCGAGCGGGAGCCGTACCGCATCACCACACTCCACCCCCGGACCTACAACGAGGCCCGTACCATCGGGGAACACTTCCGTGAGGGCACTCCGGTGATCATGAACCTCACGGAGATGGACGACACGGACGCGAAGCGACTTGTCGACTTTGCCGCCGGACTCGTCTTCGGGCTCCATGGCAGCATTGAGCGCGTGACGCAGAAGGTGTTCCTGTTGTCGCCTGCTAACGTCGATGTCACGGCGGAGGACAAGGCCCGTATCGCAGAGGGCGGATTCTTCAACCAGAGCTGAGAAACGAGACCGGACGGACCGGCCGCGAGGGTGGCCGGAGCAAGCTGAGCACACGAGAGCCAGGGGAGAGGGAACAGCGGGATGGGCGTCGCACTACAGGTGGTCTACATCGCGCTGATGTGCTTCCTCGTCTTCCTGATCTTCCGGCTGGTCATGGACTACGTCTTCCAGTTCGCCCGTTCATGGGAACCCGGCAAGGCGATGGTGGTCGTTCTGGAGGCCACCTACACTGTCACCGATCCACCGCTCAAGCTTCTGCGGCGGCTCATCCCGCCGCTTCGTCTCGGGGGCGTGGCACTCGACCTGTCCTTCTTCGTTCTGATGATCATCGTCTACATCCTCATCTCCGTCGTGAACTCGCTCGCGAGGTGAGTGTGGACGATACGGTCCTGCCGACTGCCGACGACTACGTAGAGGTGAAGAAGAGATGCCGCTGACTCCTGAGGACGTGCGGAACAAGCAGTTCACGACCGTCCGCCTGCGAGAAGGCTATGACGAGGACGAGGTCGACGCCTTTCTCGACGAGGTCGAGTCCGAGCTGACCCGTCTGCTCCGCGAGAACGAGGACCTGCGCGCCAAGCTGGCCGCGGCCACCCGCGCCGCCGCGCAGAACCAGCAGCAGGCCATGCGCAAGCCCCCGGAGCCCCAGGACAACCGTCCCGTCGGGCCCGGCGCCCCCGTGCCCGCCGCCATATCCGGTCCGCCGGTCCAGCAGCAGCCGCCGCAGATGGGCCCGCCGCAGCTGCCTTCCGGTGCTCCTCAGCTTCCCGCCGGCCCCATGCAGGGCGGACCCATGGGTCCCGGCCCGATGCAGGGTGGTCCGATGGGTCCCGGCCCGATGCAGGGCGGCCCCATGGGCCACCCGCAGCAGCAGCAGATGCAGCCGCAGCCCCCGCAGCAGCCCGGTGGCGACAGCGCCGCCCGTGTCCTCTCGCTGGCCCAGCAGACCGCCGACCAGGCGATCGCCGAGGCCCGCTCCGAGGCCAACAAGATCGTCGGCGAGGCGCGCTCCCGCGCCGAGGGCCTGGAGCGGGACGCCCGCGCCAAGGCGGACGCGCTGGAGCGGGACGCGCAGGAGAAGCACCGCGTCGCGATGGGCTCCCTGGAGTCCGCTCGCGCCACGCTGGAGCGCAAGGTCGAGGACCTGCGCGGCTTCGAGCGCGAGTACCGGACCCGTCTGAAGTCCTACCTGGAGTCCCAGCTGCGCCAGCTGGAGACCCAGGCGGACGACTCGCTGGCCCCGCCGCGGACCCCGGCGACGGCCTCGCTGCCGCCGGCCCCGTCCATGGCGTCCGCCGGTGCGGGTGCCCCGTCCTACGGCGGCAACGGCCCGATGGGCGGCGGTCCGTCCATGGGCGGTGCCCCGTCCTACGGCGGCCAGCAGCAGATGTCCCCGGCGATGACGCAGCCGATGGCACCGGTGCGGCCGCAGGCGCCGCAGCCGATGCAGCAGGCGCCGGCGCCGATGCGGGGCTTCCTGATCGACGAGGACGACAACTGAGGCGGCGCCTGAACGTGCGCTGAGCACGTAGCCGTCGGCAGTCGAAGGGCCAGGAACCGGAGCGAACACGGTACAGGCCCCACGCCCCACCCCCGGCTCTTATAAAAAAAAACGATCCCCCCCAAACAAAAGAGAAAG
>NZ_JBHTST010000056.1:0-45951 GCF_042794995.1 Streptomyces sp. NPDC056503 | reverse complement strand
CCACGAGGCGGCCCGGGCCGGACGCCTGCGCGCGCCCGCGGCCGTACGCCCGGGCCCGCCGGGGAGGCTCCCCGGGCGAGCCGTACGCCCCCGCCCGCGGGGGCCGCGTGCCCGCCCGGCCTGTCGGCGCGCGCCAGTAGGGTGGGCGCATGGCCGACCCCACCAGCTATCGACCCGCGCCGGGGCAGATTCCCGACGTCCCGGGTGTCTACAAGTTCCGGGACGAGCACCGGCGGGTGATCTACGTCGGGAAGGCGAAGTCGCTGAAGCAGCGGCTGGCCAACTACTTCCAGCCGCTCGCGAGCCTGCACCCGCGGACCGCCACCATGGTGACCACGGCCGCCTCCGTGGAGTGGACGGTCGTCTCGACCGAGGTCGAGGCGCTCCAGCTGGAGTACTCCTGGATCAAGGAGTACGACCCCCGGTTCAACGTGAAGTACCGGGACGACAAGAGCTACCCCTACCTCGCCGTCACGCTGAACGAGGAGTTCCCGCGCGTGCAGGTCATGCGCGGCCAGAAGAAGAAGGGCGTGCGGTACTTCGGGCCGTACGCGCACGCGTGGGCGATCCGCGAGACCGTCGACCTGATGCTGCGGGTCTTCCCCGTACGGACCTGCTCGGCCGGCGTGTTCCGGAACGCCGCCTCCGCCGGGCGGCCCTGTCTGCTCGGCTACATCGGCAAGTGCTCGGCGCCCTGCGTCGGCCGGGTCGACCCCGAGGAGCACCGCGAACTGGCGGACGAGTTCTGCGACTTCATGGCCGGCCGCACCGGCGCGTACATCCGCCGCCTGGAGAAGCGGATGACGGTGGCGGCCGAGGACATGGAGTACGAGAAGGCCGCCCGGCTCCGCGACGACATAGAGGCGCTGCGCCGGGCCATGGAGAAGAGCGCCGTCGTCCTCGCCGACGCCACCGACGCCGACCTCATCGCCCTCGCCGAGGACGAGCTGGAGGCCGCCGTCCAGATCTTCCACGTCCGCGGCGGGCGCGTCCGCGGCCAGCGCGGCTGGGTCACCGACAAGGTCGAGGCCGTCGACACCGCCGGGCTCGTCGAGCACGCCCTCCAGCAGCTGTACGGCGAGGAGAGCGGCGAGGCGGTGCCCAAGGAGGTCCTCGTCCCGGCCCTCCCCGAGGACGCCGAGGCCGTCACCCAGTGGCTCTCCGGCCGCCGGGGGTCCCACGTCTCCCTGCGCGTCCCGCAGCGCGGCGACAAGAAGGACCTGATGGCGACCGTCGCCCGCAACGCCCAGCAGGCGCTCGTCCTGCACAAGAC
This sequence comes from Streptomyces sp. NPDC056503, assembly GCF_042794995.1. NCBI lineage: Bacteria > Bacillati > Actinomycetota > Actinomycetes > Kitasatosporales > Streptomycetaceae > Streptomyces > Streptomyces sp. NPDC056503. The sequence continues at coordinate 44,678 of NZ_JBHTST010000056.1, read as the reverse complement.
CAAGCGGGCCAGCGACCTCACCACCCGCTCCCGGGCCCTGGAGGAGATCGCCGAGGCCCTGGACCTGGAGTCGGCGCCGCTGCGCATCGAGTGCTTCGACATCTCCCACCTCCAGGGCGAGGACGTCGTCGCCTCCATGGTCGTCTTCGAGGACGGGCTGCCCCGCAAGAGCGAGTACCGCCGCTTCCAGATCAAGTCCTTCGAGGGCCAGGACGACGTCCGTTCCATGCACGAGGTCGTCGGCCGCCGCTTCCGGCGCTACCTCGCCGAGAAGGAGAGGACGGGGGAGTGGGGCGAGGACGGCGAGGTCGCGGTCGACGAGGCCGGCGACGACGGCCGGCCCAAGCGCTTCGCCTACCCGCCGCAGCTCGTCGTCGTCGACGGCGGACAGCCCCAGGTCGCCGCCGCCCGCCGCGCCCTGGACGAGCTCGGCATCGACGACGTCGCCGTCTGCGGGCTCGCCAAGCGCCTGGAGGAGGTCTGGCTGCCCGGCGAGGACGACCCGGTCGTACTGCCCCGTTCCAGCGAGGGCCTCTACCTCCTCCAGCGGGTCCGTGACACGGCTCACGATTTCGCCATCCGCTACCAGCGCTCCAAGCGGACCAAACGGCTCCGGAGCAGCCCCCTCGACGCCGTCCCCGGTCTCGGCGACACGCGCAAGCAGGCTCTGATCAAGCATTTCGGCTCGGTGAAGCGGCTCAGGCAGGCGACAATCGAGCAGATCTGCGAGGTCCCCGGCTTCGGCCGGAAGACCGCGGAGGCGGTCGCCGTGGCCCTGGCCCAGGCGGCCCCCGCCGCACCCGCCGTGAACACGGCCACAGGAGAGATCATGGAAGACGACGGGGGCACCACCGGATGACCGACCGCCACCCCGGCGACGGGCACGGACAGCACGACACGGACCGCGCGCACCACCCGCGCGACGGGCACCCCACGCACGACGGGCACCACCGAGAAGACGGAGCAGGACACGTGAGTACGGGCACGAAGGAGACCGCGGGCGACAACGGCGCCGAGGCGGCCATCCCCGAGCTGGTGATCATCTCAGGCATGTCCGGAGCCGGCCGGTCCACCGCGGCGAAGTGTCTGGAGGACCTCGGCTGGTTCGTCGTCGACAACCTGCCGCCCGCGCTGATCCCCACCATGGTGGAGCTCGGCGCCCGCTCCCAGGGCAACGTCGCCCGGATCGCGGTCGTCGTCGACGTCCGCGGCCGGCAGTTCTTCGACGCCCTGCGGGAGTCCCTCGCCGACCTCGACGCCAAGCAGGTCACCCGCCGGATCGTCTTCCTGGAGTCCTCCGACGAGGCCCTGGTCCGCCGCTTCGAGTCGGTCCGCCGCCCCCACCCCCTCCAGGGCGACGGCCGCATCACCGACGGCATCGCCGCCGAGCGCGACCTGCTGCGCGAGCTGCGCGGCGACGCCGACCTGGTCATCGACACCTCCAGCCTCAACGTCCACGAGCTGCGCGCCAAGATGGACGCCCAGTTCGCCGGCGACGAGGAGCCCGAGCTGCGGGCCACCGTCATGTCCTTCGGCTTCAAGTACGGCCTGCCCGTCGACGCCGACCTCGTCGTCGACATGCGCTTCCTGCCCAACCCGCACTGGGTCCCCGAGCTGCGCCCGTACACCGGCCTCAACGAGGAGGTGGCGAACTACGTCTACAACCAGCCCGGCGCCAAGGAGTTCCTGGACCGCTACACGGAGCTGCTCCAGCTGATCGCCGCCGGCTACCGCCGCGAGGGCAAGCGGTACGTGACCATCGCCGTCGGCTGCACCGGCGGCAAGCACCGCTCCGTCGCCACCGCCGAGAAGCTCGCCGCCCGCATCGCCGCCGAGGGCGTGGAGACGGTGGTCGTCCACCGCGACATGGGGCGCGAGTGAAGCCTTACCGCCGGCGTCCCGCCTCCACCCTCTCGGTGAAGCGGACGCTCCGCAGACGCGGCGCCCAGCCGAAGGTCGTCGCCCTCGGCGGCGGCATGGGCCTCTCCGCCTCCCTCGCCGCGCTGCGGCGGATCACCGGCGACCTCACCGCCGTCGTCACCGTCGCCGACGACGGGGGCTCCAGCGGCCGGCTCCGGGAGGAGCTGGGCGTGCTGCCCCCCGGGGATCTGCGCAAGGCGCTCGCCGCCCTCTGCGGCGACGACGACTGGGGCCAGACCTGGGCCCGGGTCATCCAGCACCGCTTCCAGTCCAAGGGCGAGATGGGTGGCCACGCCGTCGGCAACCTGCTGATCGTCGCCCTCTGGGAGCAGCTGGGCGGCGACCCGGTGCAGGCCCTCGACCTGGTCGGCCGGCTGCTCGGCGCGCAGGGCCGGGTGCTGCCCATGTCCGCCGTGCCGCTGGAGCTCCAGGCCCTGGTCAGGGGGCACGACCCGGAGCGCCCGGACGACGTGGACACCGTGCGCGGACAGGCCACCGTCGCGCTCACCCCGGGCGAGGTGCAGTCCGTCCACCTGGTCCCGCACGACCCGCCGGCCGTGCCGGAGGCCGTCGCGGCGGTCCTCGACGCGGACTGGGTGGTCCTCGGCCCGGGCTCCTGGTTCTCCTCGGTGATCCCGCACCTGCTCGTGCCGGAACTGCTCGACGCGCTGGTCGAGACCAAGGCCCGGAAAGTGCTCTCGCTGAACCTCGCGCCCCAGCCGGGAGAAACAGAGGGCTTCTCCCCGCAGCGTCATTTGGAGGTTTTGGGACGACACGCCCCTAAACTCGCCCTGGACGTGGTGCTGGCCGACGAGGCCGCCGTGCCCGACGTGTCAGCCAGAGAACCCCTCGTCGACGCCGCCAAGCGGCTCGGCGCCGCGCTCGAGCTGGCGCCGGTGGCCCGCGCCGACGGCTCTCCGAAGCACGACCCGGAGCGCCTGGCCGCCGCGTACGACCGTATTTTTCGGATGCATGGAAGGATCGGCCCATGGCGATGACGGCAGCGGTGAAGGACGAGATCTCCCGGCTCCCCGTCACCCGGACCTGCTGCAGGAAGTCGGAGGTCTCGTCGATCCTCCGGTTCGCGGGCGGTCTGCACCTGGTCAGCGGCCGGATCGTGATCGAGGCGGAGCTCGACACGGCGATGGCGGCCCGGCGGCTGAAGCGGGACATCCTGGAGATCTTCGGGCACAGCTCGGAACTGATCGTGATGGCCCCCGGCGGGCTGCGGCGCGGCTCCCGCTTCGTGGTGCGCGTGGTGGCCGGCGGTGACCAGCTGGCCCGCCAGACCGGCCTGGTCGACGGACGGGGCCGCCCCATCCGCGGCCTCCCCCCGCAGGTGGTCTCCGGGGCCACCTGCGACGCCGAGGCGGCCTGGCGGGGTGCCTTCCTCGCCCACGGCTCGCTGACCGAGCCGGGCCGCTCCTCCTCCCTGGAGGTCACCTGCCCCGGCCCGGAGGCCGCGCTCGCCCTGGTCGGCGCCGCCCGCCGGCTCTCCATCGCCGCCAAGGCCCGCGAGGTCCGCGGAGTGGACCGGGTCGTGGTCCGTGACGGCGACGCCATCGGCGCCCTGCTCACCCGGCTCGGCGCGCACGAGTCGGTGCTGGCCTGGGAGGAGCGGCGGATGCGCCGCGAGGTCCGCGCCACCGCCAACCGGCTCGCCAACTTCGACGACGCCAACCTGCGCCGCTCGGCACGCGCCGCCGTCGCCGCCGGCGCCCGGGTGCAGCGCGCCCTGGAGATCCTGGCGGAGGAGGTGCCCGAGCACCTCGCCGCGGCCGGCCGGCTGCGCATGGAGCACAAGCAGGCCTCTCTGGAGGAGCTGGGCGCGCTGGCCGACCCGCCGCTCACCAAGGACGCGGTGGCCGGCCGGATCCGCCGGCTGCTCGCCATGGCCGACAAGCGGGCGCAGGACCTGGGCATCCCCGGCACCGAGTCGAACCTGACGGAGGAGCTGGACGAGAGCCTGGTCGGCTGAGCCCGGAACCCGGCCCGCACGGCCCCCGCCCCTCGGGGACGGGGGCCGTTCCCGTACCCGGGGAACCGCGAGCTCCGGCGCGCGGGAACCGTGGACTCCCGCGTGGGGGAACGGGTGGACCCCGGCGCGGGGAACCGTGGGCTCCGGCACGGGGAATCACGAACTCCGGCGGGGGAGAACGTTTCTGATGTCCCACCAGTGTCCTTCCGTCCCACGGCCGTTGCCGCGAGGCGCCCTTGACAGTCGCATGGACGCCCATGAGCCTGGCATCCGTTCTTCTTCGTGACGGATCACACCAAGGGGGGCTCATGAGACGAAGAGCGCGGGCGATCCTCGCCGCCGCTTCGCTGCTGATCGCGGGAATCGCGGCGGCACCCGCCGCCGGAGCGCGACCGGCGGACCCGGAGGGCGGCGACGTCCTCTCCGTATGGCGGGCCACGGTCTCCGAGGAGCAGGTGCCGCTGCTCCTCGAAGCCGGGGCCGACGGCCACGAACTCACCGAGCGGGTGCCCGAGCACGGCACCGCCACCGTCGAGCTGTACCTGACCGAGGCGCAGGCCGGCGCCCTGCGCGGCCGGGGCGTCACCCTCGCCGAGCACGACCCGGGGCCCGCCGCCGCGAAGCGCTCGGCCGCCGCGGGCGACGGGGTCTTCCGCCCCTACGGCGGCCCGGGCGGTCTCAAGGAGGAGCTCCTCGCCACCGCCGCCGACCACCCCGGCCTCACCAAGGTCGTCTCCCTCGGCAAGACCCTCAGGGGCCAGGACATCCTCGCGGTCAAGGTCAGCAAGGGGGCCAGGACGGCGAAGGACGGCAGCAAGCCGGCCACGCTGTACGTCTCCAACCAGCACGCCCGGGAGTGGATCACCCCGGAGATGACGAGGCGGCTGCTCCACCACTACCTCGACCACTACGGCACCGACGAGCGGATCACCCGGATCGTCGACTCCACCGAGCTGTGGTTCGTGCTTTCCGCCAACCCCGACGGCTACGACTTCACCCACGCCGACCCGGCCAACCGCCAGTGGCGCAAGAACCTCCGCGACAACGACGGCGACGGGACCGTCGGCGGCGCCGACGGCGTCGACCTCAACCGCAACTTCGCCTACAAGTGGGGCTACGACGACGAGGGTTCGTCCCCCGACCCGGCCGACGAGACCTTCCGCGGCAAGGGCCCCATGTCCGAGCCGGAGACCCGGGCCCTGGACGCCTTCCAGAAGCGCATCGGCTTCTCGTACGGGGTGAACTACCACTCCGCGGCCCAGCTGCTGCTCTACGGCGTCGGCTGGCAGGTCGCCACCGACACCCCCGACGACACCGCGCTCAGGGCGCTCGCAGGGACCCCGGAGAAGTCCGCCGTCCCCGGCTACCGGCCGCAGGTCTCCTCCGAGCTGTACATCACCAACGGCGAGGCCGACGGACACGCCGCCAACGTCAACGGCATGCAGATGTTCACCCCCGAGATGTCCACCTGCGCCACCGCCTCCCGCGTCGACCCCCACGACGCCTGGGAGGCCGCCGACTGCGCCTCCGTCTTCACCTTCCCCGACGACGAGAAGCTGATCCAGGCCGAGTTCGCCAAGAACATCCCCTTCGCGCTCGCCGTCGCCGAGTCCGCCGCCCGCCCCGACGACCCGGTCTCCCCGGTCGGCGCCGAGGCCCCGGCCCTCACCCCCGACCCCTTCACCACCTCCTACGCCGCCGCGGGCGAGGAGCAGCGGGTCGCCGTCACCGCGCGGAAGTCGCTGCGCGCCAAGACCCTCCACTACCGGATCAACGGCGGCCGCGCCCACCGCGCCGGGGTCGAGGCCTGGGAGGGCGGCGAGACCTACGGCGGCGAGGACGACCTGTACTACGACCAGTACCGCGGCGAGGTGCGCGGCGCCCGGCCCGGCGACTCCGTCGAGGTCTGGTTCACCGCCCGCGGCCGCGACGGGAGGACCACCGCCACCACCCCCTTCACGTACAAGGTCGCCGAACGCGCCCGCGGGGACGTCCTCGTCCTCGCCGAGGAGGGCGGTACGAGCGCCGCCCGGCACGCCGGCACGTACACGGGGACGCTCGCCGCGACCGGCCGGAAGGCCGCCGTCTGGGACGTCGCCACCCAGGGCGTCCCGCACGCCCTCGGCGTCCTCTCCCACTTCCGCGCCGTCGTCTGGTACACCGGCGCGGAGCGTCCCTCCGGCGCCGTCCAGCTCGCCGTCCGCTCCTACCTCAACGAGGGCGGCAAGCTCCTCAACGCCGGCGAGAAGACCGGCGGACTCACCCGGATCGGCCGGGCCGAGTCCAACGACTTCGCCCAGTACTGGCTCGGCGCGTACCACCGGGCCGGCCTGAACGGCCCGGCCTCCTTCGCCGGTTCCGGCCGCCTCGCCGGCCCGCCCACCGGGCTCGCCGCCGCCGACGGCAACCCGCTCGACAACGCCGGCGCCTACACCGTCACCTCCGACACCCTCGACCCGGAGGAGTACCCGCAGTTCGCCTCCAGCGCCCCGGCCGGCGACTACCCCGGCGTGCGCACCCCCTTCGAACCGGCCGAGGGGAGCACCTTCGCCGCCGTGAAGCACGGCGACGACGCCTGGGCCCGGCTCTCCCGGACCGTCGACCTCACCGGCACCACCGCGGCCGACGCCCCCCGGCTCGACTTCCAGGTCAGCCACGACACCGAGCCCGGCTACGACAACCTCGTCGTCGAGGCCCGCACCGTCGGCCAGGACGACTGGACCACCCTGCCCGACCGCAACGGCGGCACCTCGGCCGAGCCGCCCGCCGACTGCGGGGAGGGCTACTACCTGAAGCTGCACCCGGCCCTCGGCCGCTACCTCACCCTCGGCGAGGACGGCTGCGCGCCCACCGGCACCACCGGCGCCTGGAACGCCTTCACCGGCCCCTCCAACGGCTGGCGGCAGGCCTCCGTCGACCTCGCCGCCTACGCGGGCAAGCGGGTCGAGCTCTCCCTCTCGTACGTCTCCGACCCCGGCACCGGCGAGACCGGCGCCTTCGTCGACGACGTCCGGCTGGTCACCGCGGCCGGCACCGAGCACGAGGGCTTCGAGAGCTCGTTCGGCGCCTGGACCGTGCCCGGCGCCCCGGACGGCAGCCCCGGCAACACCACCGACTGGGCCCGCTCGCAGGCCCTCTTCCACTCCGTCGCCGCCGTCACCACCCGTGACACCGTCCTCCTCGGCTTCGGTCTGGAACACGTCGGATCGGCCGCCGAACGGCGGCGGCTCCTCGACCGCGCCCTCACAGCGCTCCGCCGCTGACGGAGAGTAGTGGGGACAAAGGTCCCAAGACGGCCCGTACCCGCTGGTAGGTACGGGCCGTCGGCCATTTTCCGGTCACTTTCCGGGCTCGAACGGCTGCGCTCGATGTCACTCGGGCGCCCCCGGAGGGGTAGGGTCGTAAGCGGTCGGGGACATCCCAAAAAAATCAAGATCTCGCCGGTGTGACATATCACCCGGCGTTCTCATACGAGGAGATCGGTTCGTGACGATCCGCGTAGGCATCAACGGCTTTGGCCGTATCGGTCGCAACTACTTCCGCGCGCTCCTTGAGCAGGGTGCCGACATCGAGGTCGTGGCCGTCAACGACCTGGGCGACACCGCGACCACGGCCCACCTGCTGAAGTACGACACCATCCTGGGGCGCCTCAAGGCCGAGGTCTCCCACACCGCCGACACCATCACCGTCGACGGCCACACCATCAAGGTGCTCTCCGAGCGCAACCCCGCCGACATCCCGTGGGGTCGGCTCGGCGTCGACATCGTCATCGAGTCCACCGGCATCTTCACCAAGCGCGAGGACGCCGCCAAGCACCTCGCCGGCGGCGCCAAGAAGGTCCTCATCTCGGCTCCGGCCACCAACGAGGACATCACCGTCGTCATGGGTGTCAACCAGGACCAGTACGACCCGGCGAAGCACGACGTCATCTCCAACGCGTCCTGCACCACCAACTGTGTCGCCCCGATGGCCAAGGTCCTCGACGAGAACTTCGGCATCGTCCGCGGTCTCATGACCACGGTCCACGCGTACACCAACGACCAGCGCATCCTGGACTTCCCGCACAAGGACCTCCGCCGCGCCCGCGCCGCCGCGGAGAACATCATCCCGACCACGACGGGTGCCGCCAAGGCCACCGCCCTGGTCCTCCCGCAGCTCAAGGGCAAGCTGGACGGCATCGCCATGCGCGTCCCGGTCCCCACCGGCTCCGCCACCGACCTGGTCGTCACCCTGGACCGCGAGGTCACCAAGGACGAGGTCAACGCGGCCTTCAAGAAGGCGGCCGAGGACGGCCCGCTGAAGGGCATCCTCTTCTACACCGAGGACGCGATCGTCTCCTCGGACATCGTCAGCGACCCGGCGTCGTGCACCTTCGACTCCTCCCTGACCATGGTCCAGGACGGCAACAGCGTCAAGATCCTCGGCTGGTACGACAACGAGTGGGGCTACTCCAACCGTCTCGTCGATCTGACCACCTTCGTCGGCGACCAGCTCTGAGGTACTAGGGTTCAGCAGGGCAGGCTTTCGATGTGAGCAGGGCTCGGGCAGCGCGACGAAGCGCTGTGCGGGCCCTGTCTCGTGTGCTCCACCGCGTACCAAGGAGTCAGTGAACAGATGAAGACGATCGACGAGCTTCTCGGCGAGGGCGTCGAGGGCAAGCGCGTGTTCGTCCGCGCCGATCTCAACGTGCCGCTCGACGGCACCACCATCACCGACGACGGCCGCATCCGCGCCGTCGTCCCCACGGTCAAGGCGCTCGCCGACGCCGGCGCCCGGGTCGTGGTCGCCTCCCACCTGGGCCGCCCCAAGGGCGCCCCGGACCCGGCGTTCTCCCTCGCCCCGGCCGCCGCGCGCCTCGGCGAACTGCTCGGCGCCGAGGTGGCCTTCGCCACCGACACCGTCGGCGAGTCCGCCCAGGCGACCGTCGCCGGCCTGACCGACGGCCGGGTGGCCGTCATCGAGAACCTGCGCTTCAACGCCGGCGAGACCTCGAAGGACGACGCCGAGCGCGAGGCCTTCGCCGACCGGCTGGCCGCCCTCGCCGACCTCTACGTCGGCGACGGCTTCGGCGCCGTGCACCGCAAGCACGCCTCGGTGTACGACCTCCCGGGCAAGCTGCCGCACGCCGCCGGCTACCTCATCACCACCGAGGTCGGCGTCCTCAAGAAGCTCACCGAGGACGTCCGCCGGCCGTACGCGGTCGTCCTCGGCGGCGCCAAGGTCTCCGACAAGCTCGGCGTGATCGACCACCTCCTGGAGAAGGCCGACCGCATCCTCGTCGGCGGCGGCATGGCCTACACCTTCCTCAAGGCCCAGGGCCACGAGGTCGGCATCTCCCTCCTCCAGGAGGACCAGGTCCCGGCCGTCCAGGAGTACCTCAAGCGGGCCGAGGACCGCGGCGTGGAGTTCGTCCTCCCCGTCGACGTCCTGGTCGCCACGGAGTTCCCGGACCTCAAGACCAAGGCCCCGGCCCACCCCACCACGGTCGCCGCGGACGCCATCCCGGCCGACCAGGAGGGCCTGGACATCGGTCCGGAGACCCGCAAGCTGTACGCCTCGAAGCTCGCCGACGCGGCCACCGTCTTCTGGAACGGCCCGATGGGCGTCTTCGAGCACCCCGACTACGCCGAGGGCACCAAGGCCGTCGCCCAGGCACTCGTCGACTCCCCGGCCTTCTCCGTGGTCGGCGGCGGCGACTCCGCCGCGGCCGTCCGGATCCTGGGCTTCGACGAAAACGCTTTCGGCCACATCTCGACCGGTGGCGGCGCCTCCCTCGAATACCTCGAGGGCAAGCAGCTTCCCGGCCTCGTCGCACTGGAGGACTGACCCCCTTATGACCACGCGTACCCCGCTGATGGCGGGCAACTGGAAGATGAACCTCAACCACCTGGAGGCCATCGCCCACGTCCAGAAGCTCGCCTTCACGCTCACCGACAAGGACTACGACGCCGTCGACGTCGCCGTCCTCGTCCCCTTCACCGACCTGCGCTCCGTGCAGACCCTGATCGACGGTGACAAGCTGAAGATCAAGTACGGCGCCCAGGACCTGTCGGCCCACGAGTCCGGCGCGTACACCGGTGAGATCTCCGGCGCGATGCTGGCCAAGCTGAACACCGCCTTCGTCGCGGTCGGCCACTCGGAGCGCCGTCAGTACCACGCCGAGTCCGACGAGCTGTGCAACGCCAAGGTGAAGGCCGCCTTCGCCCACGGCATCACCCCGATCCTCTGCGTCGGCGAGGAGCTGGACGTGCGCGAGGCCGGCAACGCCGTCGCGCACACCCTCGCCCAGGTCGAGGGCGGCCTCGCGGGCGTCCCGGCCGAGCAGGCCGAGACGATCGTCGTCGCCTACGAGCCCGTCTGGGCCATCGGCACCGGCAAGGTCTGCGGCGCCGGGGACGCCCAGGAGGTCTGCGGGGCGATCCGCGGCAAGCTCGCCGAGCTGTACTCGCAGGACGTCGCCGACAAGATCCGCATCCAGTACGGCGGCTCCGTCAAGGGCGGCAACGTCGCCGAGATCATGGCGCAGCCCGACATCGACGGCGCCCTGGTCGGCGGTGCCTCGCTGGACTCGGACGAGTTCGTCAAGATCGTCCGCTTCCGCGACCAGTGACGATGTAGAGCGGCGGAGGGGATCCGTCGTACCCTTGCGGGGGTCGGGCAGGTGCCCGGCCCCCGTCCCTTTTCAAGCTCCGAGGAAGTTGGTCCCGCCGTGGTTATGGGGTTCTCGATCGCCCTGATCGTCTTCAGCGGCCTGCTGATGCTGCTGGTGCTGATGCACAAGGGGAAGGGCGGCGGCCTCTCCGACATGTTCGGTGGCGGCATGCAGTCCTCCGTCGGCGGCTCCTCGGTCGCCGAGCGCAACCTCGACCGGATCACGGTCGTGGTCGGCCTGCTCTGGTTTGCCTGCATTGTGGTACTTGGTCTGCTCATGAAGCTCGACGGGTAACTCCGCACACTGGACGCGCGTTGGGCCTTCCGTAGACTGGGGCATCTTCGAGCACCATCACGCAGGGAGTTACGACCGTGGCAAGTGGCAACGCGATCCGGGGAAGCCGGGTCGGAGCGGGGCCGATGGGGGAGGCCGAGCGGGGCGAGTCGGCACCGCGCCTCCGCATCTCCTTCTGGTGCTCGAACGGGCACGAGACCCAGCCGAGTTTCGCGAGCGACGCGCAGGTCCCGGACACCTGGGACTGCCCCCGCTGCGGTTTCCCGGCCGGCCAGGACCGGGACAACCCGCCGGACCCGCCGCGCACCGAGCCGTACAAGACCCACCTCGCCTACGTGCGGGAGCGCCGCAGCGACGCGGACGGCGAGGCGATCCTCGCCGAGGCGCTCGCCAAGCTGCGGGGCGAGATCTGAACACAGGACGAACACCGGCCGAAGGGCCCTGGACGCGAACCGGCTTCGCGCACAGGGCCCTTCGCCGTGTCCGGGACCAGTGGCGCGGATCGCCCCGCGCGATCAATTAGGTTGGAGGAGCAGCGGGGCAGAAACGTACGAGAAGAAGTGGGCGATGTCCGAAATGACCACTGAAGGACGCATCAGGCTCAACCGGCTGCCCGAGTGGGCGGCCCTCGGCAAGCACCGGGAGCAGCTGGGCGACACCCATCTGCGCGAGCTGTTCGCGGCCGACCCGGAGCGCGGCACCGGCTACACCCTGCGGGTCGGCGACCTCCACCTGGACTACTCCAAGCAGCTCGTCACCGACGAGACCCTGGACCGCCTGCGCGAACTGGCCGTCGCCACCGACGTCGCCGGACTGCGCGACGCCATGTTCCGCGGCGAGAAGATCAACACCACCGAGGACCGGGCCGTCCTCCACACCGCGCTCCGCGCCCCCCGCGGGGCCGTGATCGAGGTCGACGGCGAGAACGTCGTCCCCGGGGTCCACGCCGTCCTCGACAAGATGGCCGGCTTCTCCGACCGGGTCCGCTCCGGCGAGTGGACCGGCCACACCGGCAAGACCATCAAGAACGTCGTCAACATCGGCATCGGCGGCTCCGACCTCGGCCCCGCCATGGCCTACGAGGTCCTGCGCTCCTACACCCGGCGGGACTTGACGTTCCGTTTCGTCTCCAACGTCGACGGCGCCGACCTCCACGAGGCCGTCCGCGACCTCGACCCCGCCGAGACGCTCTTCATCGTCGCCTCGAAGACCTTCACCACCATCGAGACGGTCACCAACGCCACCTCCGCCCGCGACTGGCTCCTCGCCGGTCTCGGGGCCGGCCAGGAGGCCGTGGCCAAGCACTTCGTGGCCCTCTCGACCAACGCCGAGCGGGTCGAGGAGTTCGGCATCGACACCGCGAACATGTTCGAGTTCTGGGACTGGGTCGGCGGCCGCTACTCGTACGACTCCGCCATCGGCCTCTCCCTGATGATCGCCATCGGGCCCGACCACTTCCGCGAGATGCTCGACGGCTTCCACCTCGTCGACGAGCACTTCCGCACCGCACCGCCCGAGGAGAACGCCCCGCTCCTCCTCGGCCTCCTCGGCGTCTGGTACGGCGGCTTCTTCGACGCCCAGTCGCACGCCGTCCTGCCCTACTCCCACTACCTGTCCAAGTTCACCGCCTACCTCCAGCAGCTCGACATGGAGTCCAACGGCAAGTCCGTCGACCGCCAGGGCGAGCCGGTCGACTGGCAGACCGGACCGGTCGTCTGGGGCACCCCCGGCACCAACGGGCAGCACGCCTACTACCAGTTGATCCACCAGGGCACCAAGCTGATCCCCGCCGACTTCATCGGCTTCGCCCGGCCGGTCGACGACCTGCTGCCCGGCCTGGTCCCCCAGCACGACCTGCTGATGGCCAACTTCTTCGCCCAGACCCAGGCCCTCGCCTTCGGCAAGACCCCCGACGAGGTGCGCGCCGAGGGCGTCCCCGAGGAGCTGGTGCCGCACAAGACCTTCCAGGGCAACCACCCCACCACCACCATCCTCGCCGACGCCCTCACCCCCTCGGTGCTCGGCCAGCTGGTGGCGCTCTACGAGCACAAGGTCTTCGTCCAGGGCGCCGTCTGGAACATCGACTCCTTCGACCAGTGGGGCGTCGAGCTCGGCAAGGTCCTCGCCAAGCGGATCGAGCCCGTCCTCACCGGTGACGGCGACACCGACGGCCTCGACAGCTCCACCGCGGCCCTCGTCACCGCCTACCGCGCCCTGCGTGGTCGGAGCTGAGTGATGGCGGGGGAGAGCGCGGTGCGGCTGCGGCCGCCCGGGAACGCGGTCGACCGCAGGGCGATCGGCTGGTGGAGCGCCCAGTGCCTCCTCGCCACCGCCGTCCCGGTCGCCGTCCTGGCCGTGCTCGGCGTCCTGGTCGAACCGGCCAGGACCTGGCTGTTCACCGCGGCCGGCGCGCTGGCCGCGGTCGGGCTGGCCTGCACCGCGTTCTTCCCCGCCTGGTGGTACCGGGTGCACCGCTGGGAGGTCACCGACGAGGCCGTGTACGTCCGCACGGGCGCCCTCTGGCAGGAGTCGCGGATCGCCCCGATGTCCCGGATCCAGACCGTGGACACCGTACGCGGCCCCCTGGAGCAGCTCTTCGGGCTCGCCACCGTCACCGTCACCACCGCCTCCTCCAAGGGCGCGCTCCGGGCGGAGGGGCTCGACCACGAGCTCGCCGCCGAGCTCGCCGAACGGCTCACCGCGCTCACCCGGGACACCCCCGGGGACGCCACGTGAGCGCCGGACCCGAAGGGGAGTGGCGACGGCTCGCCCCCCGCACCCTCCTCGTCAGCGCCGCCGTGTTCTGCGGGATCGCGGTCGGCGCCGGGGTGCCGGTGACCGCCGGACTCGCGGGCGGCCGGCCGCTGGGGGAGGCCCTCGCCTGGGTCCTCGCCGGCGCCCTCCTCGTCGTCGGCGGCGGCACCGCCGCCGACTGGGTCCGCTGCCGGCGCACCCGCTACCGGATCGGCCCCGACCGGGTCGAACTCCACACCGGTCTGCTCCTCCTCAAGCGCCGCTCGCTGGCCCGCGACCGGATCCGCACCGTCGACCTCACCGCCAACCCGCTCCAGCGCGTCCCCGGCCTCGTCAAGGTCCGCATCGGCACCGGCGAGTCCACCGGCGGCGGCGAGTCCACCCTCGAACTCGAACTCGTCACCCGCGCCGAGGGCGAACGGCTCCGCCGGGAGCTCCTCACCCGGCCCGAAGCCCCCGGCGGCGACCCCGCCCGCGACGGCACCCTGGCCGCCCTCGACCTCCGCTGGATCCGCTACGCCCCCGTCTCCTTCGTCGCCCCCGCCCTCGGCGGCGCCGCCGCCGGAGCGGTCATGCAGGTCAGCGAGTGGTTCGGCGCCCAGGCCGAGGTCATCGACTGGATAGGGGACCGCTTCGAGTCGGTCTCGCTGCCGTGGATGATCGTCGACCTGTTCCTCCTCGCCACCCTCGCCGGCGCGGTCGGCGCCCTCGGCCTCTGGGTCGAGATGTGGTGGGGCTTCCGGCTCGAACGCGAACCCGGCGGCACCCTCCGGGTCCGCCGCGGCCTCCTCACCGCCCGCTCGGTCACCCTGGAGGAGCGCCGGCTGCGCGGCGTCGAACTCGTCGAGCCCCTCGGCGTCCGGCTCTTCGGCGCCGCCCGGGTGGACGCCGTCGCCACCGGCCTGACCGAGGACGACGACGAGAAGCACACCGACCTCAGGTCGCTGCTGCCGGCCGCGCCCCGGGCCGTCGCCGACCGGACCGCCGCCGAGGTCCTGCGCGAGACCGAGCCGCCCACCTCCGCCCCGCTCGCCGCCCACCCCCGCGCCGCCCGGACCCGCAGACTGCGCTGGGCCCTCGGCGCCGTCCTGCTCCCCGCCGCCGTCCTCGCCCTCCTCGGGGCGCTCCTCACCCCGGTCCTGCTCCACGTGGCGGCCGGCTGGACCGTGGTGTCGGCGCCGCTCGCCGTGCTCCTTGCCCGGGACGCGTACCGCTCCCTCGGGCACACCGTCAGCGGCGGCTATCTGGTGACCCGTTCGGGCACGGTGCGGCGGGCCACCGTCGCCCTCCAGCGGACCGGGATCATCGGCTGGACGGTCAAGCAGTCGTACTTCCAGCGCCGCGCCGGGATCCTCACCGTCACCGCCACCACGGCCGCCGGAGAGGGCGCCTACGACGTCCTGGACGCGGGGGAGTCCCAGGGCCTCGCCCTCGCCGACCGGGCCGTACCGGGGCTGCTCGCGCCCTTCCTCGTACCGGTGGAGACGCCGGGAACGACGGAGGCCCGGTCCACCGAGCGGTGAACCGGGCCTCCGCGAGGGCCTAGGAAAGCTCCGAGGCCGCCGCCGTGTCCATCAGCCACAGCGTGCGCTCGGTGCCGCGGGCGCCGGACGCCGGGACGCTCGCCTCGTCCGCCTCGCCGGAGAGCGCGAGGGCCGCGGCCTTCGCCTTGTCCTCGCCGGCCGCGAGCAGCCAGACCTCCCGGGCCGCCCGGATCGCCGGGAGGGTCAGGGAGACGCGGGTCGGCGGCGGCTTGGGCGCGTCGTGCACCCCGACCACCGTCCGCCCGGTCTCCCGGACCGCCGGGAGCTCCGGGAAGAGCGAGGCCACATGGGTGTCCGGGCCGACGCCGAGCATCAGCACGTCGAAGGCCGGCACCCGGGCGCCCGGACCGGCCGCCGCGGCCAGTTCGGCCGCGTAGGCCGCCGCGGCGGCGTCGGCGTCGTCCCCGTGGGGGCCGTCCGAGGCGGGCATGGCGTGCACCCGGGCCGGGTCCAGCGGGACCCGGTCGAGCAGCGCCTCGCGGGCCTGGGTGACGTTCCGCTCCGGGTCGCCCTCGGGCAGGAACCGCTCGTCGCCCCACCACAGGTCGAGCCGCGACCAGTCGATCGCGTCCCGGGCGGGCGCCTCGCCGAGCGCGGCGAGCAGCCCGTTGCCGTTGCGGCCGCCGGTCAGCACGACCGAGGCGGTGCCCCGGGCGGACTGGGCGTCCACGACCGCGGTGATCAGCCGGGCCGCGGCGGCCTCGGCCATCAGTTCCTTGGACCGGTGGACCACCAGCCGCGGGGCGCTCACTTGGCGGCCGCCTTCTTCGCCGGGGCCTTCTTGGCGGGAGCCTTCTTCGCGGGCTCCGGGGAGGGCTCCGCGGAGGGCTCCGCCGTGACGTCCGGGGCGGGATCCTCCGGCGCGGGGGCGGTGGTGGCCGCCTCCTCGTCGAGCCGCTCCAGGCCGAACTTCAGCGAGGCCGCGTAGGTGTCGTCCGGGTCGAGCCGGCGCAGCTCCTCGGCGATCAGCTCGGCCGTCTCGCGCCGCTTGAGCGCCACCGCGCGGTCCGGCTGCCCCTCTATGGAGAGGGTCGCGAGCGAGCCGTCGGGCCGGTCGAGCACGATCGGTCCGGCGCTGGTCTCCAGCCGTACGGAGGTGAGGCCGGGGCCGGTCGACCGGGAGCGCCGCACCGGCACCTGCAGCCGCTCGGCCAGCCACATCGCGAGCAGTTCGACGCTCGGGTTGAACTCCTCGCCCTCCACGTCGGCCGAGGTCACCCTGCAGTGGACCTGGTCGAGCGCGGCGGCCAGCATCGAGCGCCACGGGGTGATCCGGGTCCACGACAGGTCCGTGTCGCCGGGGGTGTAGGTGTCCGCGCGCGCGGTCAGCTCCTCGATGGGCTGCTCGGCGGCGTACGTGTCGGTCACCCGGCGCTGGGCGAGGGCGCCCAGCGGGTCGTTCGCCGGATCGGTCGGCGCGTTCACCGGCCACCAGACGACGACGGGGGCGTCCGGGAGGAGCAGCGGCAGCACCACCGACTGGGCCTTGTCGACGACCTCGCCGTACAGCCGGAGGATCACCGTCTCACCGGAGCCGGCGTCGGCGCCGAGGCGGACCTCGGCGTCGAGCCGGGTGTTGGCACGGTCCCGCGGTGAGCGCGAGACCCGCTTGATCACCACGAGGGTCCGCGAGGGGTGCTCGCGGGACGCCTCACTGGCCGCCTTCAGCGCGTCGTAGGCGTTCTCCTCGTCGGTGACGATGACGAGGGTGAGCACCATGCCGACGGCCGGGGTGCCGATCGCCCGCCGCCCGAGCACCAGCGCCTTGTTGATCTTGGAGGACGTGGTGTCCGTCAGGTCGGTCTTCATGGCCGGCGCCAGCTCCTGCCGTCTCGTGCGAGCATCTCGTCCGCCTCGACCGGACCCCAGGTCCCGGACTCGTACTGGGCGGGCTTGCCGTGCTTGTCCCAGTACTGCTCGATCGGGTCGAGGATCTTCCAGGACAGCTCGACCTCCTCCACGCGCGGGAAGAGGTTGGAGTCGCCGAGCAGGACGTCCAGGATGAGCCGCTCGTACGCCTCGGGGCTGGACTCGGTGAAGGACTCGCCGTAGGCGAAGTCCATCGACACGTCCCGGATCTCCATCTGGGTGCCGGGCACCTTGGAGCCGAAGCGGACGGTGACGCCCTCGTCCGGCTGGACCCGGATGACGATGGCGTTGCGGCCCAGCTCCTCCGTCGACGTGTGGTCGAAGGGGGAGTGCGGGGCGCGCTGGAAGACCACCGCGATCTCGGTGACCCGGCGGCCGAGGCGCTTGCCGGTGCGCAGGTAGAAGGGGACGCCCGCCCAGCGGCGGTTGTCGATCTCCAGCTTGACCGCCGCGTAGGTGTCGGTCTTCGACTGGGGGTCGATGCCCTCTTCCTGGAGGTAGCCGACGGCCTTCGCGCCACCCTGCCAGCCGGCCGCGTACTGACCGCGGACGGTGGACTTCGAGAGGTCCTTGGGGAGCCGGACGGCGCCCAGCACCTTGGTCTTCTCGGCGGCGAGCGCGTCGGCGTCGAAGGAGGCGGGCTCCTCCATCGCGGTCAGCGCGAGCAGCTGGAGCAGGTGGTTCTGGATGACGTCACGGGCGGCGCCGATGCCGTCGTAGTAGCCGGCGCGGCCGCCGATGCCGATGTCCTCGGCCATGGTGATCTGCACGTGGTCGACGTACGACCGGTTCCAGATCGGCTCGAAGAGGGTGTTGGCGAAGCGGAGCGCCAGGATGTTCTGGACGGTCTCCTTGCCGAGGTAGTGGTCGATGCGGAAGACCGCCTCGGGCGGGAAGACCTCGTGGACGACCTCGTTGAGCTCCTTGGCGGAGGTCAGGTCGTGGCCGAAGGGCTTCTCGATGACGGCGCGGCGCCAGGAGCCGTTCTTCTGGTCGGCCAGGCCGTGCTTCTTCAGCTGCTGGACGACCAGGGGGAAGAACTTCGGCGGCACGGACAGGTAGAAGGCGAAGTTGCCCCCCGTGCCCTGCGCCTTGTCCAGCTCCTCGATGGTGTCCTTCAGCTGCTCGAAGGCCTCGTCGCTGTCGAAGTCGCCCTGGACGAAGCGCATCCCCTGGATGAGCTGCTGCCAGACCTCCTCGCGGAAGGGGGTGCGGGCGTGCTGCTTGACCGCGTCGTGGACCTCCTGCGCGAAGTCCTCGTCCTGCCACTCCCGGCGGGCGAAGCCGACGAGCGAGAAGCCCGGCGGCAGCAGGCCGCGGTTGGCCAGGTCGTAGACGGCGGGCATCAGCTTCTTACGGGACAAATCGCCCGTGACGCCGAAGATGACCAGGCCCGACGGCCCCGCGATGCGCGGGAGCCGTCGGTCGGCGGCGTCACGGAGCGGGTTGGCTCCGTCGACGGTGCTCACAGTGGTCAGGCCTCCGAAGGGACGCGGCGCGCGAGCTCCGCCTCGGTCGAGCCGAGCAGGTCGTTCCAGGACGCCTCGAACTTCTCGACGCCCTCGTCCTCCAGGAGCTGGACGACCTCGTCGTAGCCGATGCCCAGCTTCTCGACGGCCGCCAGCTCGGCGCGGGACTGCTCGTACGTGCCGCGGATGGTGTCGCCGGAGACCTCGCCGTGGTCGGCGGTGGCCTCCAGGGTGGCCTCCGGCATGGTGTTCACCGTGCCGGGGGCGACCAGGTCCACGACGTACAGCGTGTCCTTGTAGGCCGGGTCCTTGACGCCGGTCGAGGCCCACAGCGGACGCTGCTTGTTGGCCTGCGCCTTGTCCAGGGCGGCCCAGCGCTCCGAGGAGAAGACCTCCTCGTACGCCTCGTAGGCCAGACGGGCGTTGGCCAGGGCGGCCTTGCCCTTGAGCGCCTTGGCCTCGTCGGTGCCGATGCCGTCCAGGCGCTTGTCGATCTCCGTGTCCACGCGGGAGACGAAGAAGGACGCCACCGAGTGGATCTTCGACAGGTCGAGGCCGCGCTCGCGGGCCTTCTCCAGGCCCGCCAGGTAGGCGTCCATGACCGCGCGGTAGCGCTCCAGGGAGAAGATCAGCGTCACGTTCACGCTGATGCCCAGGCCGATGACCTCGGTGATCGCCGGCAGGCCGGCCTTGGTCGCCGGGATCTTGATGAGGGTGTTCGGGCGGTCCACCAGCCACGCCAGCTGCTTCGCCTCGGCGATCGTCGCCGCCGTCTCGTGGGCGAGCCGCGGGTCGACCTCGATGGAGACCCGGCCGTCCTGGCCGTCGGTCGCGTCGAAGACCGGGCGCAGGATGTCGGCGGCGTCACGGACGTCCGCCGTCGTGATCATGCGGATGGCCTCGTCCACGGTCACCTTGCGGGCGGCCAGGTCGGCGAGCTGCTGCTCGTAACCGTCGCCCGAGGTGATCGCCTTCTGGAAGATCGACGGGTTGGTGGTCACACCGACCACGTGCGACTGGTCGATCAGCTCGGCCAGGTTGCCGGAGGTGATCCGCTTGCGCGACAGGTCGTCCAGCCAGATCGCGACGCCTTCGTCGGAGAGGCGCTTGAGAGCGTCTGTCATGAGAGTTGCATCTCCAAAAAGTCGTACGTATCCGCGTCAGCGCGCGGCGGCGGCGATCGATTCCCGGGCGGCGGCGGCCACGGCCTCCGGCGTGAAACCGAACTCACGGAAGAGGACCTTGGCGTCGGCCGAGGCGCCGAAGTGCTCCAGCGAGACGATCCGGCCGGCGTCGCCGACGTACTTGTGCCAGGTCAGGCCGATACCGGCCTCGACCGCGACACGAGCCTTCACCGACGGCGGCAGGACCGCGTCCTTGTACGCCTGGTCCTGCTCCTCGAACCACTCCACGGACGGCATCGAGACCACCCGGGTCGGGACGCCCTCGGCCTGGAGCGCCTCGCGGGCCTCGACGGCCAGGTGCACCTCGGAGCCGGTCGCGATGATCACGACCTGCGGTTCGCCGCCCTCGGCGTCGAACAGCACGTAGCCGCCCTTGACCGCGCCCTCGTTCGGCGCGTAGGTCGGCACGCCCTGACGGGTCAGCGCCAGACCGTGCGGCGCGCCCTTCAGGTACTCGCGGGTGTGCCGCTTCATGATCTCGCGCCAGACGATCGCCGTCTCGTTGGCGTCGGCCGGGCGGACCACGTTGAGCCCCGGGATCGCGCGCAGCGCGGCCAGGTGCTCCACCGGCTGGTGGGTCGGGCCGTCCTCGCCGAGACCGATCGAGTCGTGCGTCCACACGTAGGTCACCGGCAGGTGCATCAGGGCCGACAGGCGCACCGCGTTGCGCATGTAGTCCGAGAAGACCAGGAAGGTGCCGCCGTAGATGCGGGTGTTGCCGTGCAGCGCGATGCCGTTCATCTCCGCGGCCATGGCGTGCTCGCGGATGCCGAAGTGGATCGTGCGGCCGTACGGGTTCGCCTCCGGCAGAGGGTTGCCCTCGGGGAGGAAGGACGACGCCTTGTCGATCGTCGTGTTGTTCGAGCCCGCGAGGTCGGCCGAGCCGCCCCACAGCTCGGGGACGACCTCGCCCAGCGCCTGGAGCACCTTGCCCGAGGCGGCGCGGGTGGCGACGCTCTTGCCCGCCTCGAAGACCGGGAGCTTCTCCTCCCAGCCGGCCGGCAGCTCGTTCGCCTGGATCCGGTCGAACTCGGCGGCCCGCTCCGGGTTGGCCGTACGCCACTCGGCGAGCTGCTTCTCCCACGCGGCGCGGGCCTCGCGGCCCCGGTCGCCCAGCGTGCGGGTGTGGCCGATGACCTCGTCGGTGACCTCGAAGCTCTGCTCCGGGTCGAAGCCCAGGACGCGCTTGGTGGCCGCGACCTCCTCGGCGCCGAGCGCCGAGCCGTGCGCGGCCTCGGTGTTCTGCGCGTTCGGCGCCGGCCAGGCGATGATCGAGCGCATCGCGATGAAGGACGGACGCCCGGTCTCGGCCTCGGCGGCGCGGATCGCCGCGTACAGCCCGGCCGGGTCGAGGTCGCCGTTGGCCTGCGGCTCCACGCGCTGCACGTGCCAGCCGTACGCCTCGTACCGCTTCAGCGTGTCCTCGGAGACGGCCGTCTCGGTGTCGCCCTCGATCGAGATGTGGTTGTCGTCCCACAGCAGGACCAGGTTGCCGAGCTTCTGGTGGCCCGCGAGCGAGGACGCCTCGGCGGAGATGCCCTCCTGGAGGCAGCCGTCGCCGGCGATCACGTAGACGTTGTGGTCGAAGGGGGAGGTGCCGGGGGCCGCCTCCGGGTCGAAGAGGCCACGCTCGTAACGGGCGGCCATCGCCATGCCCACCGCGTTCGCCACACCCTGGCCCAGCGGACCCGTGGTGGTCTCGACGCCGGCCGTGTGGCCGTACTCGGGGTGACCCGGGGTCTTCGAGCCCCAGGTGCGGAACGCCTTGAGGTCGTCCAGCTCCAGACCGAAGCCACCCAGGTACAGCTGGGTGTACAGGGTCAGGGAGGAGTGGCCCGCGGAGAGCACGAACCGGTCCCGGCCGACCCACTCGGGGTCGGACGGGTCGTGGCGCATCACCTTCTGGAAGAGGGTGTACGCGGCCGGCGCGAGGCTCATCGCCGTACCGGGATGGCCGTTGCCGACCTTCTGTACGGCGTCCGCGGCCAGGATGCGGGCGGTGTCGACGGCCCGCTGGTCCAATTCGGTCCACTGGAGGTCTGTGGTGGTCGGCTTAGTGCTCACCCTGGGTCAGGGCTCCTCTCCACATGTCTGTAGCCGGTGACTGAGGGTGTACCGGCGTTGTCGAGCCTACCCCCGAAAAAGCACCCTCTTTTCGTGTCCATGCCCCTCAAATGAGCGGACAGAGCAAGAGTGCCGGTGGCCGTGGCGGTTCGCCTCCCGAACGGCGCGCCGAACCGTGTCCGCCCCTTGATACGAGAAGGGATGCGCGCCCACGGGTGAGCCCCGCCAACACGACCCCACCCCCGCGAAGATCGGCGTCTGGGCAACGTCTACAGTGGCGTGGTACGCGCAAGTTTCACCCCGCCCTTATGCGGGGAACTTGCTGGGAATTTCTCTGTCAGGGGTGTGCGTGACGGCCGTCGAGTCCCGACCCGCAGGGGTCGTCTTGGCTACCGGCCCGGGGGGCCATCGGCCGTTCGGGGCCCGCGCCAAGGCATTCGTGGCGCTGACCAAGCCGCGGATCATCGAGCTGCTGCTCATCACCACCGTTCCGGTGATGTTCCTCGCGGAACAGGGCGTGCCCGATCTGTGGCTGGTGCTCGCCACGTGCTTCGGCGGCTACCTGTCGGCGGGCGGCGCCAACGCGCTCAACATGTACATCGACCGCGACATCGACGCGCTGATGGACCGCACCTCGCAGCGACCGCTGGTCACCGGCATGGTCTCGCCGCGCGAGGGCCTGGTCTTCGGCATCACCCTCGCCGTCGTCTCCACCCTCTGGTTCGGCCTGCTCGTCAACTGGCTCTCCGCCTGGCTCTCCCTCGGCGCGCTCCTCTTCTACGTGGTCGTCTACACGATGATCCTGAAGCGGCGCACCGCGCAGAACATCGTCTGGGGCGGCATCGCCGGCTGCATGCCCGTCCTCATCGGCTGGTCCTCGGTCACGAACTCGATGTCCTGGGCCGCCGTCATCCTCTTCATGGTCATCTTCTTCTGGACGCCGCCGCACTACTGGCCGCTGTCGATGAAGGTGAAGGAGGACTACGCGCGCGTGGGCGTGCCCATGCTGCCCGTCGTCGCCTCCAACAAGGTCGTCGCCAAGCAGATCGTCGCCTACAGCTGGGTCATGGTCGCGGTCTCGCTGCTGCTCACCCCGCTGGGCTACACCGGCTGGTTCTACACCGCCGTCGCCCTGGCCACCGGCGGCTGGTGGCTCTGGGAGGCGCACGGCCTGCTCAACCGCGCCAAGGCCGAGGTCACCGGCGCGAAGCTCAAGGAGATGCGCCTCTTCCACTGGTCCATCACCTACGTCTCGCTGCTCTTCGTGGCGGTCGCGGTGGACCCCTTCCTGCGCTAGCGCGATCGTTCCCGGTGACGGCCGGGTCGTGTGGGCTGTCCCACGCGGCCCGGCCGTCGTCAGTCGATCTACCCCTGGGTAGCATCCTTCTCATGGCAGACACCAAGGAAGACACCACGGCCGTGTCCCCGCGCGCCGAGCGCAAGGCGGCCAAGCTGGCCAAGGAGATCCGCGCCTTCGGCAAGGAGCACGGCGGCGTCGAGGGCCAGCTCGCCCACATCGGCCAGGCCGGCACCCGGATCGTCCTCGTCGGCGAGGACGGCGGCTGGGGCGACCTGGTGGCCCCCACCGACGCGATCGCCCGGCAGGCCGCGGAGAAGGCCGAGCTGACCCTGCACGACGAGTTCGACGGCGAGTTCGCCGCCAAGGTCGTCACCGGGCCCTACGAGTGGACCCGGATGGCCGGCATCCAGCTCGGCGGCCCCGCCAACCGCTGACCCCGGCGCCACCGCCACCGCCTCCGCCACCACCAGGCGCGGAGGCGCGGAGGCGCGGTGGCGCGGAGGCAACAACCTCACACGGGGCTCACCCGTTAGGACGTGTGGAGACACGCCCACACAGGGAGCCCCCGAGATGATCGACACGCCGCGCCTGGTGGACCAGTACTGCCACGGGGTGCTCCGGACGGAGCTGGGTCTCGGCACCTTCGAGGCCCACCTGGGCCCGGCCGCCGTCCTGCCCGCCTCCGGCACCACCTTCTTCGACACCCAGACGGGCTTCGCCGTACGGCGCTGGTGCCCGCCGCTCCTCGGCCTCGAACCGCACTGCCCGCCCGCCCGCTACCTCGCCCGGCGCCGCGAGCTCGGCGTCGCCGAGACCGGACGCCGGCTGCTGCGGGGCGCCGGCATCGCCACGTACCTCGTCGACACCGGCCTCCCCGGAGACCTCACAGGACCCGCCGAGCTGGCCGCCGCCGGCGAGGCGCGCGCCCACGAGATCGTCCGCCTGGAACCCCTCGCCGAGCAGGTCGCCGACACCTCGGGCACCGTCGACTCCTTCCTCGCCAACCTCACCGAGGCCGTCCAGGACGCCGCCGTGCGCTCGGTGGCCTTCTCCTCGGTCTCCGCCGCGCGCTGCGGCCTCGCCGCCGACGCGGAGCCCCCCGGGCGCGCCGAGACCCGCCGGGCCGCCGGGCGCTGGCTCGCGCAGCGGACCGCCGGCGGGCCCCTCGACTCCCCGGTGCTGCTGCGCCGGCTGCTGTGGATCGCGGTGGGCGCGGGCCGGCCGCTCCAGCTGCACACCGGGGACCGGGACCCGTCGGGTCTGGCGGGCTTCGCCGCCGCCACCGCCGGGCTCGGCGCCGACCTCGTCCTGCTGCACGGCTCGCCGCACCACCGGACGGCCGCGCGGATGGCGGCCGTCTTCCCGCACGTCCACGCGGATCTGGGCGCCGCCCTGGCGCACACCGGGGCGCGGGCGGCGGACGTCCTCGCCGAGGTCCTCGAACTGGCCCCGTTCGGCAAACTGCTCTACTCCAGCGGCGCCCGCGCGCTGCCCGAGCTGCACGTGGTCGCCGCCAGCGCCTTCCGCGCCGCCCTCGGCCGGGTGCTCGGCGCCTGGGTCCTGGACGGCGCCTGGTCCCGTGCCGACGCGCAGCGGGTCGCCGCGATGATCGCGGCGGGGAACGCGGCGCGGGTCTACCGGCTGGGGTGAGCCGGGATCACGCCGCGGCGAGCTCCGGGTCCGCCTGGGCCGGGATCTCCGCCGTGGGCAGCGGGCGCTCGCGCAGGCTCAGGGCGAGGCGCAGCACCGCGATCCACATCAGCGAGGAGCCGAGCATGTGGGCGGCGACCAGGAGCTCGGGGACGCCCGTGAAGTACTGGACGTAACCGATGCCCCCCTGGGCGACCAGCACGATCAGCAGGTCGCGGGCGCGGGCGCGGGTGTCGTCCGGGGCGTCGACCACGCGCAGCACCAGCCACATCGCCACGGCGAGGGCGCAGACGGCCCACGCGGCGATGGCGTGGAGGTGGGCGGCGTCGGTCCAGTCCCACGGCATGCGGGGCACGTCGCTGCTGTCGCCCGCGTGCTTGCCGGCGCCGGTCACCGTGGTGCCGAGCGCGATCAGCAGGGCCGAGACGATCGTGATCGCCCAGGACAGCTTCCGGACCGGACCGGGCACGCGCGGGCGGGGGGCGGTGTCGCCCTCGCCGGTCCGGTGCCAGGTGATCACGGCGACGGTGAGCAGCGCGTTCGCGGCCAGGAAGTGCCCTGCCACGGTCCACGGGTTGAGGCCCATCCAGACCGTGACGCCGCCGATGACGGCGTTGCTCATCACGATCCAGAACTGGGCCCAGCCCCACCGGGTGAGGCCGCGCCGCAGCGGCTTCGTCGAGCGGGCGGCGATGATCGCCCAGCCGACGGCCGCCGACAGGACGTAGGTCAGCATGCGGTTGCCGAACTCGACGAAGCCGTGGAAGCCCTGCTCGGCGGTGACGATCAGGCTGTCGTCCGTGCACTTCGGCCAGGTGTCGCAGCCGAGACCGGAACCGGTCAGCCGGACCGCCCCGCCCGTGACGATGATGAGCACGCTCATCACGACGGCGGAGAGCGCGGCGCGCCGGAGGATCCGGGGAGACGGGGTCCAGCGCTGGGCGATGAAGGCGAGGGGGGTCTGCACGGGCCCTATCGTAGGCGGGGGCTTGTGCACGCTTTCACGAGGGGTGGCTTGTCGGGAAACGTCACCCTCTGAACCCCCTCGGCTACTCCCAGCGGAAGAACCTCGCCGCCGCGCCGAGCCCCAGGACGGCCCAGGCGGCCAGGATCCCGGCATCGCCCCACGGCATCCCCGCGCCGTCCCGCAGGACGTCCCTGAGGCCGTCGGAGAGGGCGGAGATCGGCAGCAGCGCCAGGACGTCGCCGGCCGCGCCGAACTTCTCCAGCGGGACGATCACCCCGCCGCCGACCAGGAGCAGCAGGAAGACCAGGTTGGCGGCGGCGAGGGTCGCCTCCGCCTTGAGCGTGCCGGCCATGAGCAGCCCGAGCCCGGAGAAGGCGGCGGTGCCGAGGACCAGCAGGAGCAGGACGGCGAGCGGGTTGCCGTGCGGGGACCAGCCGAGGCCGAAGGCGATGGCGGTCAGGAGCACGATCTGGAGGACCTCGGTGACCAGGACGGCGAGCGTCTTGGCGGTCATCAGGGCCTGGCGGGGCAGCGGGGAGGCGCCGAGCCGCTTGAGGACGCCGTAGCGGCGCTCGAAGCCGGTGGCGATGGCCTGGCCGGTGAAGGCGGTGGACATCACGGCGAGGGCGAGGACGCCGGGGGCGAGGAAGTCCACGGCCTCGCCGCCGCCGGTGTCGACGATGTCGACGGTCGAGAAGAGGGCCAGGAGGAGGGAGGGGATGATCACCGTGAGGAGGAGCTGCTCGCCGTTGCGGAGCAGCATCCGGGTCTCCAGGGCGGTCTGGGCCGCGATCATCCGCCCGACGGGGGCGGCCCCCGGCTTCGGCGCGTACGTACCGCCGCTCATGCGCGCAGCTCCTTGCCGGTCAGTTCGAGGAAGACGTCTTCGAGGGTGTGGCGCTCGACCGCGATGCGGTCCGGCATCACGCCGTGCTGGGCGCACCAGGTGGTGACGGTGGCGAGCAGCTGGGGGTCGACGCCGCCGGTGATCCGGTAGGTGCCGGGGAGCGGCTCGGCGGCCTCGGTGCCGTCCGGGAGCGCCTTGAGCAGGGAGCCGAGGTCGAGGCCGGGGCGGCCGGTGAAGCGGAGGGTGTTCTCGGCGCCGCCGCGGCAGAGCTGCTCGGGGCTGCCCTGGGCGGCGACGCGGCCGGCGTCGACGATGGCGACGTCGTCGGCGAGCTCCTCGGCCTCCTGCATGAAGTGGGTGGTGAGGACGGTGGTGACGCCGTCGGCGCGCAGCTCGCGGACGAGGTCCCAGGTGGCGCGGCGGGCCTGCGGGTCGAGGCCGGCGGTGGGCTCGTCGAGGAAGACGAGCTCGGGGCGGCCGACGACCGCCATGGCGAGGGCGAGCCGCTGCTGCTGGCCGCCGGAGAGCCGCCGGTAGGTCGTACGGCCGCAGGAGCCGAGACCGAGGCGTTCGATCAGGGCGTCGACGTCGAGCGGGTGGGCGTGGAGCTTCGCCATGTGGCGGAGCATCTCGTCGGCGCGGGCGCCGGAGTAGACGCCGCCCGACTGGAGCATCACGCCGACGCGGGGGCGGAGGGCGGCGGCGTCGGCGAGCGGGTCGAGGCCGAGGACGCGGACGGTGCCGGCGTCCGGCCTGCGGTAGCCCTCGCAGGTCTCGATGGTGGTGGTCTTGCCGGCGCCGTTGGGGCCGAGGACGGCGGTGACGGTGCCGGTGCGCACGTCGAGGTCGAGGCCGTCGACGGCGGTCTTGGTGCCGTACCGCTTGACCAGGCCGCGGACGCGGACGGCGGTGTCGGCGGACTCGTTCTGCATGCCGGGAAGTCTAAGGACCCACCGGGACGGGCCGGGCCTCGGCCCCGGCGGGGCGCCTTCTGCCCGGAGGGGGCGGACGCGTACGTCCGTTTCCACGACGATCCGGGGGGTCGAGGCGCCCCGTGACGCGACTGTTTTCCGGGACCCGATGAGCGCGGCGGGGAGGCCGGTGGCCGTGCCGGCGGTAGTCCCGGAAGAAGGGGAACCGGCTGGTCAGGACGGCCTTGATTCATCCCACCAATGATCCTTTTCGCAGGTCAGGTAAGCCTTGCCTGAGTGATGCACGCCATCGTCACCGCTTCGGGCGCCGCTTGTCACTGCCTGATTAATTACGCAACAATGGCGTTGTGAAAAACCTTGGCGCGGCTCCTGTGGAGGAACTCGCGACCCGAGAGCGGTCGACACGCAACCGGGTCGCGCGCTCCATCCTGGATCACGGGCCGTCGACCGTCGCCGACCTCGCGGAGCGGCTCGGCCTCACCCAGGCCGCCGTCCGCCGGCACCTCGACGCGCTCGTCGCCGAGCAGGTCGTCGAGGCCCGCGAGAAGCGCGTCTACGGCACCCGCACCCGGGGCCGCCCCGCCAAGGTCTTCGCCCTCACCGACTGCGGGCGGGACGCCTTCGACCAGTCGTACGACTCCCTCGCCGTCGAGGCGCTCCGCTGGATCGAGCGCAACGCCGGAGGAGAGGCGGCCGTCGCCGCCTTCGCCCGCGACCGGATCGAGGCCCAGGCCGAGACCTACCGCGAGGCCGTCGAGTCGGTCGAGCCCGAACGGCGGGCCGAGGCGTTGGCCAAGGCCTTGACGGCGGACGGGTACGCTGCCACTGCGCGCAACGCGCCGGTCGGCGAGCAGCTCTGCCAGCACCACTGCCCGGTCGCCCACGTCGCCGAGCAGTACCCCCAGCTGTGCGAGGCGGAGACGGAGATCTTCTCCCGCCTCCTCGGAACGCATGTCCAGCGCCTGGCCACCATCGCCCACGGCGACGGCGTCTGCACCACGTTCATTCCGCACAGCACCCCGCAGACCACTGAGACAGCATCCGTAAGCACGGCCGGGAGGAAGCCCGCATGACCACCGAGATCAGCCACCCCGAGCTTGAGGGCCTGGGTCGGTACGAGTACGGCTGGGCCGACTCCGACACCGCCGGCGCCACCGCCAAGCGCGGCCTGAACGAGGACGTCGTCCGCGACATCTCCTCGAAGAAGAACGAGCCCGAGTGGATGCTGAAGCTCCGTCTCAAGGGCCTCCGTCTCTTCGGCAAGAAGCCCATGCCGACCTGGGGCTCCGACCTCGGCGGGATCGACTTCGACAACATCAAGTACTTCGTGCGGTCCACCGAGAAGCAGGCCGAGTCCTGGGAGGACCTGCCGGAGGACATCAAGAACACGTACGACAAGCTCGGCATCCCGGAGGCGGAGAAGCAGCGCCTCGTCGCCGGTGTCGCGGCCCAGTACGAGTCCGAGGTCGTCTACCACCAGATCCGCGAGGACCTGGAGGAGCAGGGCGTCATCTTCGTCGACACCGACACCGCGCTGAAGGAGCACGAGGAGCTCTTCAAGGAGTACTTCGGCACCGTCATCCCGGTCGGCGACAACAAGTTCGCCTCGCTGAACACGGCCGTGTGGTCCGGCGGCTCCTTCATCTACGTGCCGAAGGGCGTGCACGTCGAGATCCCGCTCCAGGCCTACTTCCGCATCAACACGGAGAACATGGGCCAGTTCGAGCGGACGCTGATCATCGTCGACGAGGACGCCTACGTCCACTACGTCGAGGGCTGCACCGCCCCGATCTACTCCTCCGACTCGCTGCACTCCGCGGTCGTCGAGATCATCGTGAAGAAGGGCGGCCGCTGCCGCTACACGACGATCCAGAACTGGTCGAACAACGTCTACAACCTGGTGACCAAGCGCGCCGTCGCCTACGAGGGCGCCACCATGGAGTGGGTCGACGGCAACATCGGCTCCAAGGTCACCATGAAGTACCCGGCCGTCTACCTGATGGGCGAGCACGCCAAGGGCGAGACGCTCTCCATCGCCTTCGCGGGCGAGGGCCAGCACCAGGACGCCGGCGCCAAGATGGTCCACCTGGCCCCGAACACCTCGTCGTCCATCGTCTCCAAGTCGGTGGCGCGCGGTGGCGGCCGCACCTCCTACCGCGGCCTGATCGAGATCGGCGAGGGCGCCCCCGGTGCCAAGTCGAACGTCCTCTGCGACGCGCTGCTGGTCGACACGATCTCCCGCTCCGACACGTACCCCTACGTGGACGTGCGCGAGGACGACGTGACCATGGGCCACGAGGCCACCGTCTCCAAGGTCTCCGAGGACCAGCTCTTCTACCTGATGCAGCGCGGTCTGACCGAGCAGGAGGCCATGGCGATGATCGTCCGCGGCTTCGTCGAGCCGATCGCCAAGGAGCTGCCGATGGAGTACGCGCTGGAGCTGAACCGGCTGATCGAGCTGCAGATGGAAGGCGCGGTCGGCTAAGCGCCCCCGCCCCTCCGTACCGCAGCGAACGATTCTTTACGCAGGAAGAGAGCAAGACGACAGCCATGGCTGAGGCTCAGAACATCCCCGCGGGCTCCACCACCGCGGGCTCGATCGCGGTGGCCGCCGAGTCCACCGTCGCCACCCGCATGAGCGCGCCGCCGTCCTTCGACGTCGCGGACTTCCCCGTGCCGCACGGCCGCGAGGAGGAGTGGCGCTTCACCCCGCTCGCCCGCCTCCGCGGTCTGCACGACGGCACCGCCGTCGCCACCGGCGAGGGCGTCCGGGTCGAGATCGAGGCCCCCGAGGGCGTCACCGTGGAGACCGTCGGCCGCGACGACGCCCGCCTCGGCAAGGCGAAGCCGGTCGACCGGGTCGCGGCCCAGGCGTACTCCTCCTTCGAGAAGGCCGGCGTCGTCACCGTCGCCAAGGAGGCCGTGCTCACCGAGCCGATCCGGATCGCCGTGCACGGCGAGGGCGGCGTCGCCTTCGCCCACCAGGTGATCGAGCTCGGCGCCTTCGCCGAGGCCGTCGTCGTCATCGACCACACCGGTGACGCGGTGCTCGCCGCCAACGTCGACTACGTGCTCGGCGACGGCGCCAAGCTCACCGTCGTCTCCGTCCAGGACTGGGACGAGAAGGCCGTCCACGTCGCCCAGCACAACGCCCTCGTCGGCCGCGACGCCTCCTTCAAGTCGGTCGTGGTGACCTTCGGCGGCGACCTGGTGCGCATCCACCCGCGCGTCGAGTACACCGCCCCCGGCGGCTCGGCCGAGCTCTTCGGCCTGTACTTCACCGACGCCGGCCAGCACCAGGAGCACCGCCTCCTGGTCGACCACAACACCCCGCACTGCACCTCGAACGTCGCCTACAAGGGCGCGCTCCAGGGCCAGGACGCGCACGCGGTGTGGATCGGCGACGTCCTCATCCAGGCCGCCGCCGAGGGCACCGACACCTACGAGCTCAACCGGAACCTCGTCCTCACCGACGGTGCCCGGGTCGACTCCGTGCCGAACCTGGAGATCGAGACCGGCGAGATCGCCGGCGCCGGCCACGCCTCCGCCACCGGCCGCTTCGACGACGAGCAGCTCTTCTACCTGATGGCCCGCGGCATCCCGGAGACCGAGGCCCGCCGCCTCGTCGTCCGCGGCTTCTTCGCCGAGCTGGTCCAGCAGATCGGTCTGCCGGACGTCGAGGAGCGTCTGATCGCCAAGGTCGAGGCCGAGCTGGAGGCTTCCGTCTGATGGCCTTCGTCCGAGTCTGCGCGCTGGGCGAGCTGGAGGCCGACACCCCGAAGCGGGTCGAGGTCGACGGCACGCCGGTGTCGGTCGTCCACACCGAGGGCGAGGTGTTCGCGATCAACGACATCTGCTCGCACGCCAACGTCTCCCTCTCGGAGGGCGAGGTCGAGGACTGCGCCATCGAGTGCTGGCTGCACGGTTCCAGCTTCGACCTCCGTACCGGCAAGCCGTCCGGCCTTCCCGCGACGCGCCCCGTCCCCGTGTACCCCGTAAAGATCGAAGGGGACGATGTGCTCGTCTCCGTCACCCAGGAGTCCTGAGTCACCCATGGCAACGCTCGAAATCCACGACCTGCACGTCTCCGTCGAGGCGGAGAACGGCCCCCGCGAGATCCTCAAGGGCGTCGACCTGACCATCAAGCAGGGTGAGACCCACGCGGTCATGGGCCCCAACGGCTCCGGCAAGTCGACCCTGGCGTACTCCCTGGCGGGTCACCCCAAGTACACGGTCACCGGCGGCACCGTCACCCTCGACGGCGAGGACGTCCTGGAGATGTCCGTCGACGAGCGCGCCCGCGCCGGCGTCTTCCTCGCCATGCAGTACCCGGTCGAGGTCCCCGGCGTCTCGGTCTCCAACTTCCTGCGCACCTCCGCCACCGCCATCCGCGGCGAGGCCCCCAAGCTGCGCACCTGGGTGAAGGAGGTCCGCGAGGCCATGGACAAGCTGTCCATGGACCCGGCCTTCGCCGAGCGCAACGTCAACGAGGGCTTCTCCGGCGGTGAGAAGAAGCGCCACGAGATCCTCCAGCTGGAGCTCCTCAAGCCGAAGATCGCGATCCTCGACGAGACCGACTCCGGCCTCGACGTCGACGCCCTGCGCATCGTCTCCGAGGGCGTCAACCGCGTCCGCGAGTCCGGTGAGGTCGGCACCCTCCTCATCACCCACTACACGCGCATCCTGCGCTACATCAAGCCCGACTTCGTGCATGTGTTCGCGAACGGCCGCATCGTCGAGTCCGGCGGCGCCGAGCTCGCCGACCAGCTGGAGAACGAGGGCTACGACAAGTACGTGAAGGGTGGCGCATCCGCGTGACTTCCGCCCATCAGGGGCTGACCGGCCTCCTCGACACCGAGGCGATCCGCAAGGACTTCCCGCTCCTGGATCGCACGGTCCACGACGGCAAGAAGATCGTGTACCTGGACTCCGCGGCCACCTCGCAGAAGCCGCGCCAGGTCCTCGACGCGCTCAACGCCTACTACGAGCGGCACAACGCCAACGTCCACCGCGGCGTCTACACGGTCGCCGAGGAGGCAACCGCGCTGTACGAGGGCGCCCGCGACAAGGTCGCCGCCTTCATCAACGCGCCGAGCCGCAACGAGGTGATCTTCACCAAGAACGCCTCCGAGTCGCTCAACCTCGTGGCCAACATGCTGGGCTGGGCCGACGAGCCCTACCGCGTGGACCACGAGACCGAGATCGCCATCACGGAGATGGAGCACCACTCCAACATCGTCCCGTGGCAGCTGCTCTCGCAGCGCACCGGCGCGAAGCTGAAGTGGTTCGGCCTCACCGACGACGGCCGTCTCGACCTGTCGAACATCGAAGAGGTCATCACGGAGAAGACGAAGATCGTCTCCTTCACGCTGGTCTCCAACCTGCTCGGCACCCAGAACCCGGTCGAGACCATCGTCCGGCGCGCCCAGGAGGTCGGTGCGCTCGTCTGCATCGACGCCTCGCAGGCGGCCCCGCACCAGGTCCTGGACGTGCAGGCGCTCCAGGCCGACTTCGTGGCCTTCACCGGCCACAAGATGTGCGCCCCGACCGGCATCGGCGTGCTGTGGGGACGGCAGGAGCTCCTGGAGGACCTCCCGCCCTTCCTCGGCGGCGGCGAGATGATCGAGACCGTCTCGATGCACTCCTCCACCTACGCCCCGGCCCCGCACAAGTTCGAGGCGGGTACGCCCCCGATCGCCCAGGCCGTCGGCCTCGGCGCGGCCGTGGACTACCTGTCGGCGATCGGCATGGAGAAGATCGCGCGCCACGAGCACGCGATCACCGAGTACGCCGTCCGCCGCCTCCAGGAGGTCCCGGACCTGCGGATCATCGGCCCCAACACGGCCGAGGACCGCGGCGCGGCGATCTCCTTCACGCTCGGCGACATCCACCCGCACGACGTGGGCCAGGTCCTCGACGAGCAGGGCATCGCGGTCCGGGTCGGCCACCACTGCGCGCGGCCGGTCTGCCTGCGGTACGGAATTCCTGCGACCACGCGGGCGTCGTTCTATCTGTACTCCACCCCGGCCGAGGTCGACGCCCTGGTCGAGGGTCTGGAGCACGTCCGGAACTTCTTCGGCTAGGGGACGCTGTGAAGCTGGATTCGATGTACCAGGACGTCATCCTGGACCACTACAAGCACCCGCACGGGCGGGGCTTGCGGGACGGCGACGCCGAGGTGCACCACGTCAACCCGACGTGCGGCGACGAGATCACGCTTCGCGTGAAGTACGACGGCGAGCGCATCGAGGACGTGTCGTACGAGGGCCAGGGCTGCTCGATCAGCCAGGCCTCGGCCTCGGTCCTCAACGACCTGCTCGTCGGCAAGGAGCTGTCCGAGGCGCGGAAGATCCAGGAGACCTTCCTGGAGCTGATGCAGTCCAAGGGGCAGGTCGAGCCCGACGACGCCATGGAGGAGGTGCTGGAGGACGCGGTCGCGTTCGCCGGCGTCTCCAAGTACCCGGCCCGGGTGAAGTGCGCGCTGCTCAGCTGGATGGCGTGGAAGGACGCGACCGCCCAGGCCCTGGGCGGAGACGACCAGAAGTCTGTGAGGAAGTCGGCATGACCGAGAACGCGACCGAGAACGCCGAGGCGGCCACGATGAAGCCGGCCTCCGAAGAGGAGATCCGCGAGGCGCTCTACGACGTCGTCGACCCCGAGCTGGGCATCGACGTCGTCAACCTCGGCCTGATCTACGGCATCCACATCGACGACTCCAACGTCGCGACGCTGGACATGACGCTGACCTCGGCGGCCTGCCCGCTGACCGACGTCATCGAGGACCAGGCCCGCTCCGCCACCGACGGCATCGTCAGGGAGCTGCGGATCAACTGGGTCTGGATGCCCCCGTGGGGCCCGGACAAGATCACCGACGACGGCCGCGAGCAGCTGCGCGCGCTCGGCTTCAACGTCTGAGCGGTGACCGTACGAGGAGAGGCCCCCGGCAGTGTGCCGGGGGCCTCTTCCCGTGCCG
The DNA here is from genome assembly GCF_042794995.1 of Streptomyces sp. NPDC056503. Classification (NCBI taxonomy): domain Bacteria; kingdom Bacillati; phylum Actinomycetota; class Actinomycetes; order Kitasatosporales; family Streptomycetaceae; genus Streptomyces; species Streptomyces sp. NPDC056503. The sequence goes on along the minus strand of NZ_JBHTST010000056.1, from coordinate 10,281 downwards.
GGGTCAGCCCCGCGCCGCCGTCCGGGCCAGGACCGGGCCCAGGTTCTCCTTGCGGATGCGCTGGTCGACGTAGAGGAGGCCGGAGGTCAGGGGCTGGAGGGGGCCCAGGAGCGCCTGGGTCAGGAGCTGGAGCAGGCCGGAGGTGGCCGCCATGGTGCCGACGGCCGCGAAGACGGTGCCGGGGGTGGCGTGCTGGGCGAGCGGGGTCGCGAAGACGGAGACCTGCGTCACCAGGGAGACGGACATCTGCACCACGAACGTGATGCCGCCGACGATCAGCAGCATCACCAGCGTGTAGCCGAAGACCCGCCACCAGGAGCCGCGGACCAGCTGCGCCGAACGGCGCATGGCGGTCAGGGCGCCGGCCGACTCGACGACGGCGGCCGTCGGGGCGAGGCTGAACTTCACCCAGATCCAGATGGCCAGCGGCATCGTCCCGAAGGCGAGGAGGAGGACGAGCAGGCCGGTGAGGGCCCATCCGGTCCCGTTGTCGGCGTGGCCGCCCTGGTCCGCCCCGATGCTCGCGATCATCGCGCCCAGCATGAGGCAGAGGCCGACCAGGAAGAGCAGCACCGGCACGAGTCCGGCCAGGGCCGACAGGACGACCGAGCCGAGCACCGAGCCGAGCCGGGACCACGCCCGGCGCCACACCGTCCCGAAGCCGACCGGACGGCCGAGCACCGCCTCCTGGACCACGACCGCGACGGCGGCGTGCAGCAGCCCGGTCGCCAGCAGCAGCCCCACCGAGCAGGCCAGCCAGAGGGCGCCGAGGACGAGGAAGAACGGCATGAGGTCCCAGAGGTCGGGATCCCCGGGGGCCGGGGTGGCCGTCCACCGGTCGGCGAGGGCGGCCCACGCGGCCGCGCCCAGCCCGACGACCACCACGGCGGCCACCGCGTAGGCGGCCACGGTGATGCCCAGCAGGACCTTCCAGTGACGGCGGTACGCGACGAAGGCGCCCGACAGGACGTGGTTCAGGTCGAGCGGCGCCAGGGGTATCACGCCGGGCTTGGGCGGTGGCGGGGCGGGCGCGTAGCCGTACCCGTACGGCCCCGGGGCATAAGTCATGCGCCATACGGTAACGGCAGCCGTTGCGTACGCCCGTACACAGTCATGTGTACCCTCGTCCGCATGGGTTACGGACTCCTCGCCGGGGCCATCGCGGCCGAGATCATCGCCACCACCTCCATGAAGTACAGCGAGGGCTTCTCCAGGCTCTGGCCCTCGCTGATCACCGGGGCCGGGTACGTCATCGCCTTCGCGCTCCTCGCCCAGGCCCTCAAGACCCTCCAGGTCGGCACCGCCTACGCGATCTGGTCCGGGGTCGGCACCGCCGCCGTCGCCGGCATCGGGGTCCTCTTCCTCGGCGAGACCCTGAGCCTCGCCAAGATCGCCGGCATCCTCCTCATCGTCGGCGGGGTCGCCGTGCTCAACCTCGGCGGGGCGCACTGATGGCGCGCCCCCGGCGGTACGACCCCGAGCGCCGGGCGCGGCTCGTGGACGCCGCCCTGCGGGTGGTGCGGCGGGACGGGATCGGCGGACTGAGCCACCGCACGGTCGCCGCCGAGGCCGATGTGCCGCTCGGCTCCACCACGTACCACTTCTCCTCCCTCGACGAACTCCTCGTCGCCGCCCTGCGCGAGCTCGACGCCGGCTTCGCGGACGGGCTGCGGACCGGCGCCGCCCTCGCCGGGGACGACCTGGCCGGCGGGCTCGCCCGGCTCCTGGGGGAGTGGCTCGGGGCCGAGCGGAGCCAGGTGGAGCTGGCCTACGAGCTCTACCTCGCCGCGCTGCGCCGCCCCGCGCTGCGGCCCGTCGCCGCCGAATGGACCGAGGAGGTCGTCACCGCCCTCGCCCCGCGCACCGGACGGGGCACCGCCCGCGCCCTGGCCGCCCTCATGGACGGCATCGGCCTCCAGGTCCTGCTCACCGGCGCGCCGTACGACGAGGCGTACGCCCGCGAGATGATCGCCCGGGTCCTGAACGAAGCCCCGAAGGAGCGGGCCGGGGGCTCGTCGGAAGCTCCGGAAGGCCCGACCGGCACCTGAGACCGGTTGGCCCGCGCGCCGCCCGGCCCGTTAGGTTTTCCGTCATGACCACCACTGCTCCTCGCACCACCGGCGCCGTCGCCGCCGGCCTCGCCACCATCGCCGGCGACGGCACCGTCCTCGACACCTGGTTCCCCGCCCCCGAGCTCACCGAAGAGCCCGGCCCGGCCGGCACCACGCGGCTCTCCCCGGACGAGGCGGTGAACGCCCTCGGAGAAGGTGCCGCCAAGGCCCTCGGCGTGGACGCCCGCCGCGGCGTCGAGGTGGTCGCCGTCCGCACCGTCATCGGCTCCCTCGACGAGAAGCCGCTCGACGCCCACGACGCGTACCTCCGCCTCCACCTGCTCAGCCACCGGCTGGTGAAGCCGCACGGCCAGAGCCTGGACGGCGTCTTCGGCCTGCTCGCCAACGTCGCCTGGACCTCGCTCGGCCCCGTCGCCGTCGACGACATCGAGAAGGTGCGGCTCAACGCCCGCGCCGAGGGCCTGCACCTCCAGGTGACCTCGATCGACAAGTTCCCCCGCATGACCGACTACGTCGTGCCCGCCGGCGTCCGCGTCGCCGACGCCGACCGCGTCCGTCTCGGCGCCCACCTCGCCGCCGGCACCACCGTCATGCACGAGGGCTTCGTCAACTTCAACGCCGGCACGCTGGGCACCTCCATGGTCGAGGGCCGCATCTCCGCCGGTGTCGTCGTCGGCGACGGCTCCGACATCGGCGGCGGCGCCTCCACCATGGGCACCCTCTCCGGCGGCGGCAACGTCGTCATCTCCATCGGCGAGCGCTGCCTGATCGGCGCCGAGGCGGGCGTCGGCATCGCGCTCGGCGACGAGTGCGTCGTCGAGGCCGGCCTGTACGTCACCGCCGGCACCCGGGTGACCATGCCCGACGGCCAGGTCGTCAAGGCCCGTGACCTCTCCGGCGCCTCGAACATCCTCTTCCGCCGCAACTCGGTCACCGGCGCCGTCGAGGCCCGCCCGAACAACGCGGTGTGGGGCGGCCTCAACGACATCCTGCACAGCCACAACTGACGCCCCGACCGCCCCCCGGCCGCCCTCAGACGGCCGGGAGGGCGGTCAGCCGTTCCCCGTGGAGCGCCATCAGGCGCGTGCCCGCCGCCGCGACGTACCACTGGTCGAGCGCCTTGCTGCCGTCGTTGTACCGCCAGCGCAGCTCCCCGTTCCGGGCGTCGAAGGCGAGGATCCCGCCCTTGTCGTCCAGCTCCGTCGCCGCGTAGAGCGTGTGGCCCACCGTGGCGAACTGCCCCGGGTAGGCCACGTCCAGGAGCGCCTCGGTGCGCCAGCTCTCCCGGCCCGTCGCGGCGTCGACCGCCCGCACGACGTGGCCCGAGTCGGCGGCGTACAGCACCCCGTCGGCGACCCCGATGCCGTGGAAGCGGGTGAACTCCCCTGACGCCAGGGACCACTTCTCCGCCCCGTCGGCCAGCGCGAACGCGCGCAGCCGCCCCGCGTCGGCGACGATCACCCGTCCGTCGTGGACGGCGAGCCGGCCGCTGTTGGAGCGCCCGATCTTCTTCGTCCAGAGCTGACGGCCGGTGTCGGTGGAGCGGACCGTCACGTTCTCCCGGTAGTCCGTGTAGACGAGGTACCGCCCGACGGCGTCCGCGGCGATCCCGAACTCCTCCGTCCCCGCGTCGCGCAGCTCCTGCCAGGCCACCTTGCCCGTCGAGGCGTCGATCGCCGCGATGACGTTCCTCCCGACGCGGAAGTCCTTCTCCAGGATGCCCGCGAGGACGTACACCCGGTGCTCGTCGGCGGCGATCGGCCGCGGCTGCGCGAACCGCTTGCCGAGCCGGCTCCGCCAGGTCTCCCGGCCGGTCGCCGGATCGAGGCCGACGACGTCCCCGTCGTACTCGGCGCTCGCCAGGTAGAGCGTGCCGCCGCGCACCAGCATCCGCGCCCCCGGCACGGCGGCCTCCTCGCGCCGCCAGCGTTCCGCGCCGGTGGCGGTGTCCCGTCCGATCAGCGGGTCGTTCGAGACGAGGACCACGTCGCCCGCGACGGCGAGCGCGTCCATGCCGAGGGTGCCCTTCGCGGTGCGCTGCTGCCACAGCGGCTCCGGGGCGGTGCCGGGCGGCGGGGTGGTGAAGGCGTCCCCGCCGCCGGCCGGCGACCCCGACGGGGCGTTCGACGGGGCGGAGGGCGCGGCCGCACCCGGGTCCTCGACCGGACCGCAGCCCCAGGCGCCCGCGCCGAGGGCCGCGAGGCCCAGCCCCGTGCCCGTCCGCCGCAGCACCGTCCTGCGGGAGACCCCGCGCCCCTCGTGCAGCCTCATCCGTCCGCCCCGCCCCTCACCTGGTCCGATTGCCTGTTCGACGGCGGGGAGCCTAGCGACCCGGCCGGGCGGCGCCCGGCTTCGGGACACGACGGGGACAGGACCGTGAACCTCGTGACGACACGGCAACCCTTTTGATCACGGAGCGTTGTCACGGGGGGCGCAGTGCTCCACAGAGAGACGAGGCGAGGAGTCGACATGAGGACGAAGCCCATGGTCGCCGGGGTGCTCACCGCGGCGGCCGTGCTGCTGCCGGCGGGCGCCGCCCGGGCGGACGAGACGCACACGCACAACGGGCCGGCGGTGACCAACGGCCCCAGTCTCAACCTCCACACCGGGCAGATCGACGATCCCCTGGAGGACGTCCTGGAGCACGCGGCGATCCTGGGGCGGACTCACACCACCGATTCCGCCTGAAGCAGCTCCAGGAGCGCCCGCAGTCCGTCGGCCGTCTCCCGGTCGGCGGGCCGCAGCGGTTCCCGGACCGGACCGCCGAGCAGCGCCTTCGCGGTGACCGTGCCCGGCAGGCCCGCGGCCATCATCCCCTCGACGAGCGGGAGCGTCCGGGCGTGCAGCCGGGCGGCCAGGGCCGTGTCGCCGGCGTCGTACGCGTCGAGGACGGCGGCGAGCGGGCGCGGCGCCACGTTGGCGACCGTGCTGACGTAGCCGGCGCCGCCGACCGCGTACAGCGGGAGGTTCAGCTCCTCGCTGCCGGAGTAGTACGCGAGGGGGGTCTCGGCGATCAGCCGGGCGGCGGTCAGCAGGTCGTTCGAGCAGTCCTTCACGGCTGTGATCCGCGGGTGTTCGGCCAGTCGGCGCATGGTGTCGGGCTCGACGCGGGTGCCGGTGCGGCCGGGGATGTCGTAGACCATCAGCGGCAGGCCGGTGGCGTCCGCGACCTTCAGGAAGTGGGCGGCGACGGCGTCCTGCGGCGGGCGGCTGTAGTACGGGGTGACGACGAGCAGCCCGTCGGCGCCGGCCGCCTCGGCCCGGCGCGCGAGTTCCGCGGTGTGCCGGGTGTCGGCGGTGCCCACGCCCGCGACCAGCGTGGCCGCCGGGCCGACCGCCTCCCGCACCGCGCGGACCAGCGCCGCCTTCTCGGCGTCCGTGGTGGTCGGGGACTCCCCGGTGGTGCCGTTGAGGACCAGACCGTCGCAGCCGTCCCCGAGCAGCCGGGCGGCCAGCTTCCCGGCGGCGTCGAGGTCGAGGTCGCCGGAGTCGGTGAAGGGGGTGACCATCGCGCAGAGGGAGCGGCCGAAGGGCCGGTGCGTGGCTGGAGTGCTCATGAGGGCAGTCTGGGCGGGTTCCATCGTTCAGGTCCACTTAGATCTGCTTGGCCGGAACGTTCAGTTCGGGTGAAGGGATCCCGGGTCAGAGCGGCAGCTTGAAGCCTTCGTGGCTGCGCGCGTAGCCGAGCGAGGCGTAGAAGCGGTGGGCGTCGGCGCGCTCCTTGCCGCTGGTCAGCTGGACGAGGGCGCAGCCGCGTCGTCGGGCCCGGTCCGCCGCCAGCTCCATCAGCCGGCGGCCGAGGCCCGCCCCCCGGCGGTCGGCCCTGATCCGGACGGCCTCGATCAGCGCCCGCTCGGCGCCGCCCTTGCCGAGGCCCGGGACGTAGGTGGCCTGGAGGCAGCCGAGGACCACGCCGTCCGCGCCGGCCAGGACCAGCATCTCGTTGCGCGGATCGGCCTCGATGGCCGCGAAGGCGCGCTCGTACGCCTCGGTGACCGGGACCGTCGCGGGGTCGACGACCCGCTCCTCGTCGGCGAGGAGGGCGAGGACGGCGGGCAGTTCGGCGCGGGTGGCGGGGCGAAGGATCATGGTGCGCAGTCTTCCACGGTGAAACCCCTTGACCTCGACCAAGGTCGAGGAAGGAGGGTCGGGTCATCCGCACCGAGCAGGAGGAGAAACCCCGTGAACGCCGTCGCCGTGCCCGGCATCGAGCGGCTGGAGCTCCGCCGCTACGGGCCGGTCCACCGCTCCACCGAGCGCCGCGCGACGAGCACGGGGGAGCTGCCCGGGATCGTCGTGATCGTCGAGGCGGACTTCGAAGGGGCCGGGTCCGGCGCGGGGCTCCGGGAGGAGTGGGTGGACGGCGTGTTCGCCGCCCTGGACGAGGACGCGGCGACGCGGCCCGCGCCCGGCGGGATCAGCGGCCGGTTCCCTCTCTCCGTCGACGGCGGCCGGGCCCTGAACTACGCCGGGTGGGAGAGCGGGCGGGCCCACGTCGACTGGCTGGCGGACGGCACCCCGCCGAGCGGGGCCTGGCGGCGGGTGCACCACCACCCGGGGCTCGTGGGCGGCCGGGTGCGCGGGTACGCGCCCGCGCTCAGCCTGAGCGCGGGCGCGTGATCCGGAGCGCGGGCGCGTGATCCGGAGTCCGCCGGTTACGGGCGGAAGCGCAGGACCTGCGGGTCGTGGTCGCTGTCCTGGTCCGCGAACTCGGCGTTGATGTGCACGCTGTCGTACGCGAAGTGGTGCACGCCGGGGCTGGTCAGGATCTGGTCGAGGACCTGGCTGTTGCCCTGGTAGACGTACGAGTAGCGCTCGGAGCGCGGCAGCGACTTCACGGCCGGGTAGAGCGCGTCGCCGTCGGTCAGCGCCTCGGTCGTGCCGGAGAACTCGAAGTCGTTGATGTCGCCGACGACGAGGACGTCCGCCTGCTTGTCGACCGCGATGATCTCCTTCACGAAGGCGTTCACGGCCTGCGCCTGGAGGAGGCGCTTGGCCTCGGAGGAGCGGTTCGGCGGCTGGTGGTGCGAGACGATCGACTCGTCGCCGCCCTTCGAGCCGAAGTGGTTCGCGATGACGAAGACCGTGCGGCCGCGGAAGGTGAACTCGCCCGCCAGCGGCTTGCGGCTGGCCTCCCAGGCGGCGTTCGACGGGTCGATCCGGCCGGGGGAGAGGGTGAGGGCGGCGCGGCCCTTCGAGCCCGTGACGCCGGTCGCGGTGGTCGCGTCGCCGCCCGAGCGGTCCACGAAGGAGACGCGCTCGGGGTTGAAGAGGAAGACCTGGCGGATGTTGCCGCCGGGCTCGCCGCCGTCCTTGTTGTTCTCCGGGTCGATCGAGCGCCACTCGTACGCCGGGCCGCCGGCCGCCACGATCGCGTCCGTGAACTTCTTCAGGGTCTGGCCGGCCGAGACCGTGCCGTCGTTCTTGGCGCCGTTGTCGTCCTGGATCTCCTCCAGGGCGACGACGTCCGGCGAGGCGAGGTTCTCGACGACCGCCTTCGCGAGGGCGTCGAACTTCTCCTGCGGGTCGCTCGGGTCGAGGTTCTCCACGTTGTACGTGGCCACGGCCAGCTCGTTCTTGTGCTGCTTCCCGGTGACCTCGCGCTCCAGGCCGCCGTCCTCGACGGTGCCGAGGGTGCGGGCGGTCAGGGTGTAGCCGCCGAACTGGTTGAAGTCGAGCGGGCCCTCGGTCGAACCGGTCAGCCAGTCGCCGACGTTCGCCTTCGGGAAGGTCTGCTGGGCGAGCGGGATCAGCGACTGGATCTGGAGCCGGCCGGTGTTCTGGGACTCGTACGAGCCGTAGACCGTGCCGCCCCGCCGGTTGCGGTTCTCCCAGGGCTTCACCGTGACCCACAGCTCGGAGTACGGGTCGGTGGCGCCGACGACCCGGGAGGAGCCGACGCGGACGTTGGTGCCCTCCAGCGACTCGTAGTAGTCCAGGGCGTAGGTGTCGGGGTCGAGCGTCAGGCCGTTGACGGAGCCGCCGTTCGCCGGGTCGCCCTCGGGGGCGTACGCGTCCGGCACCGACCAGGGGGCGATGGTGACCGCGGTGGGCAGCGCGTTGTCCTTCGAGACCACGGTGACCTTGGGGCGGGAGAGCTGGGTCAGCGACTGGTTGCCGGAGTTGAGGCCGCCGGGGACGTACTCGGTGACCGTGCCGTCGACGCTGACCGCGTCGCCGACCGCGACCGTCGGGTTGGAGCTCGTGAAGACGAACAGGCCCTCGCTGGTGGCCGGGTTCTCGTCGCCCTGCGGGTCCTGCATCCAGAAGCCGCGCGAGGAGCCGTAGGCGCGGACGCCGGTGACGATGCCCGTCACCCCGGTGACCTGCTTGCCGGCCAGCGGCGAGACCCGCGTCGTGCCCTGGACGTCGTGGATGCGGACCGCGGCGGTGTCCTCGGCCGCGGCGCTCTGCGAGCCGGCGAGCAGTCCGGCCGCGAGGGCGGCCGCGACGACCGCGGAGACGGCGGCGGTTCTCGGTATGGAGGAAGACATCAGGAGGCTCCGAGGGTGCTTGGAGGAACGGCAGAGGGATCTACGCGCGTCAATCTCTTGCGAGAGCGCACCACTTGTCAAGGGTCGACGGGTGTACGAAGGCTGACGGGCCCGTGAACCGGCGGGCGGCCCCCCGGATGCGATTACGCTGAGGACGCCGGCCCCAACGGCCCCCACCGGTCCACACCGCGATCCCCACCGATCCGCGCACGCGTCGAGGAGTCCCCCACATGGCTGCGGAGCACCCCACCCTTCCCCCCGTTCGGCTGCCCTCGGACGCGGAGCTGGCTCGGGACGCCCTGGCCGCCCCCCTCCTCGCCCACGCCGTGCGCCTCGCCCGCTGGGCCGGCCCCGGCACCCGGGTCGGCGCGGGCGGCGAACTCGTCGACGAGCAGCTGCCGGACGCCGCCGGGGTCCTCGGCCTCGGTGACGACGAGGACGCCGAGTTCTGGGCCGGCGACGCCTGGCGGCTCGCCGTCGACACCGGCCTCGTCGACGTCGAGGACGGCGCCGACGACGACACCCCCGGCACCGCCGCCCCCGGAGAGAACCTCGCCGTCGTCACCGGCGGCGCGCCCCGGGACGTGCTCGCGCTCTGGCTCGACGCCTTCGAGGCCGTCTTCGCCGACGCCGTCGCCCCCGTCCTCGACGACCTGGAGCCGCTGCTCGACGAGGACGGCGGCCTCGACCTCGACACCCTCGACTGGGACCCCGAGGCGGAGGCCGACTTCCTGGAGGGTGTTCTCGGCAACCTCTACCTGCTGACCGTCAGCGAGGGCGGCCCCGGCGACGGGCCCGTGCCGCTGCCCGCGCTCGCCGCCTCCATGGTCGTCCCCGACGACATGGGCGAGCCCACCGACGACGTCCTGGAGCAGGTCTCCGACGCGATGATGCGGCTCGACGAGCAGTTCCGGCTCCTGGAGCCGATCGGCCTCGTCGAGTACCAGCCCGTCGACGAGGCCCTGATGGCCGAGGAGGGCGAGGAGCCCGCGCCGTCCGTCGACGACGAGGACGTCTCCCGCTACGGCATGGTCCGGCTCACCCCGCTCGGCCTCTACGGCGTCCGCACCCGCATGGTCGAGGCCGGCGTCGACGCCCCGGCCGTCGGCGACCTCGCCGAGAAGGACGCCGAGACCCTCCTCACCGGTCTCACCGGCTACCCCGAGGCCGCCGCCCGCGCCGAGACCGAGGCCTGGCTCGTCGGCCGCGAGCCGGTGCCCGCCGCCGCCGAACTCCTCGCCGCCGCCCGCGGCTCCGACCCCGACTCCCCGCTCCGCCGCCTCCACTGCCAGCAGGCCCTCGCCCTCGTCGGCCCCGAGGCCGAGCCGGTGGTCCGCGCGGTCCTCGACGACCCCGAACTCGGCGGCCTCGCCCGCGTCTGGCTCGCCGAGCGCGGCGCCGCGGACGTGCCCGCCCCGCCGGAGTCCATGATCTTCTGGCTCGCCGTGGACACCATCGCGGCCCAGCTCGACGCCGGCGGCGACCTGGCGGAGCTCCAGGAGCTCGTCGAGGGCCTGACGAGCCGCCACACCGGCTTCCTGGAGACCGCCTGGCGGGTCGAGCACCCGTACACGGCCGAGGTCCTCGACGCGATGGGCCGGCTCCACCCGGACAAGGCCGCCGCCAAGGAGGCCCGCAAGGCCGCCTTCAAGGCCCGCTCGCGCGCCGGCTCGGCCTGACCCCACCCTCTCCGCCGGCCGCGGAGCGCCTTTCCC